>JACRDZ010000198.1 GCA_016212735.1 Candidatus Firestoneibacteriota bacterium
AAGTGAAGTAATCAGTTTGTTAGCTAATAGTGTTCCGGTTGAAGATATTGCAGCAGGACTTATACAGGCAGTTGCGCGAAGAGTTGGAAATATGGCAAAACGTTTGGGAGTAGAACCTGTTCTTGTTTTTTCAGGTGGAGTGGCAAAAAACAAAGGTGTAAGAAAAGCTATGGAGGAAATTATCGGTTATAAATTTGCTGATCTTAATTTCGATCCTCAGCTTATTGGTGCTTATGGTGCTGCTGTTTTGGCATGTGGAGATACAAAATCAATAAAAGTGAAAAAAGAACAGAAAACTTTACAGACAAATAATAAATTGAATTACTTGTTGCAGGCCAGACCTGACGAAATAACTTCTATGCGTGAATCAGGAGGGAAAACACTTGGATATTTTTGTTCTTATGTTCCGGAAGAAATTGTCCATGCTATGGGAATAACACCTATTCGGTTAATACGTGGAGGCAATGTCGAAGCTTCAAATGTCGGGAATACTTATCTTACTCAAAATAGCTGCCCATTTGCAGCAAGCTGTATAGGATTTAAAGATGGGAATTATGATTTCTATTTTTCCAGCATGGATTTAATAGCTGATGCTCCCTCTTGCTATCAAATGAAAAGAGTACTTGAAGTATGGGAAAAATATTTTAATTCAAAAATTATTCATATTGGATTCCCTCGAAATTTTTATGAGGAAAACGGCATTAAATATTTCATGGAAACTTTGTTTAAATTCATTGAAGAATTGGAAATCGAAACAAAAAGAAAATTAAATTCCTTATATCTTGGTGAATCGGTTTTACTTTATAACAGTATACGTGATAAACAACGGTTATTATATCAACATTTAAAATTTAATCGCATTAATTGGAGTGAATTGATTCCATTTATTCATGCCGGGTTTGTTCTTGATAAACAGATGTATCTTAGTTTATTAAATGAACTAATCGCTGAAATTGAAAAAAGGCCGAAAATTGATATTAATTTACCTTTACGCATTCTTGTAACAGGCGGGATGATGGCTCCAGGTGATGAAAAACTTATAAAAATTTTTAATAGTCTTGAAATGGATTTTGCAATGGATGAATTATGTGCAGGTTCAAGAAATATATATCGCAATATTGAAGCTCCGAATATTGAAAATATCGCTCGTGCTTATCTCTCTAATGTTCCTTGCGGTGCTCTGCCATATCCATATCCTGATTCTGATCCAAGATTAAAACATATTGAAAAACTTATTAAAGAATATCAAATAAATGGAATTCTTTATTATACTTTAAGATTTTGTGATGCATATTCTTATAAAGCTAAACAAATAAAAGAATTTTGTGAAAAACTGAATATTCCATTTTTACATTTGCATTCCGATTTTTCCACAAGTGATGAAGGGCAATTAAAAACAAGAGTAGAAGCGTTTAAAGAATCGATATTGGCAATGAAATAAAAATTTAAAAAATTGGTACTTTCGGAGATAAATAATGTTTTTTGAAAATCAAATACGTTTTGGTTTGAATGTTATTAAAAATCCACAAATTTTTCTTAACATTAAAGGCTTGCATACTATTGATGGAAGATATATTTCAAAATGGAAAATTATCCCCTATATGGCAAAATCTCTCTATAAATTTCCTGGTCTTTATCGATATCGTATTGATCCAGGGATTAAAGGTTTAACAGAACTTATCTACCTTATTCTCAGTGCCCCGGAACGCGTACATGAAATGCAGAAAAAAGGGAAAATCGTTATTGGAAAATGGGCTGTAAATCCTACTGATTTATATTATAGCAGCGGTGCTATTGCGCTTGATCCGTTTTTTTTATCATTCTGTTATATGCTGGCTACTGATAGCAATGAACTTGCTATACGCGGGAGAGCAGAATTATCTCCTGATGCATGTCCGGCACAAGCAGCAGCATATATCGCATTAACACAAAATCTTGTTCATCTCAATTGTTTCTATCCTTTTATCGGTCCATGGTGCTACGATTCACAATATTGCTTTGAATCGCTACGTGCAAAATTTAAAGGATATTTTGGTGGTCAGCCGTCGATGCCTAATAAAGGATATTATAAATTAACTCTTGAGTATTTAATTGGAGAAATAAAAAACTTTTATAAAAGAGTTGAAGAATTGACACACATACCATACAACCCTGAAAGATTACGCCATGAATTTATTTTTGAAAATAAAATGAGAAAAATCTTAAGAGAAGCGCATCATATGATGCTTGGGGATGTTGTCCCAATGGGAAGTCTTGAGCTTATATTGCTTACTTTTCTTGCGTGCGACTGGGTATCGGATCCAATAGCTGCATATGAAATGATGGAATTAATGATTAATGATTTGAGAAAACGTGTGAAAGCGGGTGTTTTTGGTCGAGGAGTGAGTAAAAATCCTGTTCGACTTTTAATTTCCGGTATTGCATGGGGTGATCTTGGAGTTTATAATATAGTTGATGATTTAGGTGGTGTAATTATAGGTTCAGAATGTGTAATAAGTACTTATTGGAAAGATATTAATAATAATCCTGATAAAGATCCGATTGAAATTTTAGCAGAACGCTTTATGGAAGTTCCATATACATATACCGGCCAGGAAAAAGCAATGTGGACAGTAGAAAATATTAAACAGATGAAAAATTTGGACGGAGTAATAATAAATATTAATTTTGGATGTAATTATGTTGCTGCAAATACCAGAATACTCCAGGATACAATAAAAAAAGAAACAGGAATGCCGGTATTGGTGATTGATTCGGATCTGCCCGGAGAAAACAGAGAACAGATAAGAACGCGCATAGGTGCATTTATTGAAATGATAAAACAGAAAAAATAGAACATTTTAGCCACAAAGGCACAAAGTAAAGCTATTCGAAATAATTTAAAGTATAGGAATTTGAAAGTTTGGTAATAACGCCTCATAAATGAGGCAACTACATGTTCATCAGTGTAGTTGCTCGATTTATCGAGCCTAATTTAAATCTTAAAAATTTTGTATCTTTGTGCCCATGTGTCTTCGTGGCATAAAATTGTTTTTTTAATCGGTGTTCTATGGATATTTTCAAAAAAAATTTAATTCATAATAATAATATACCTGTCAAAGAAGACAAAATTTGCGACAGTGATTTTGAAAAAATTATTGAAGCTGGAAGATGGGCTCCAAGTCCATTTAATTCTCAGCCATGGGAATATCTTTTAATGGAAGATAAATCTCTAAAAGAAAAAGTTTTTGAGTTTATAAAACAATCGGATAATAAAATAAATATTGAAAAAAACGGAAAAATTATTTTAAAATCCTCTAAAACTCTCATAATATTATATAATACAACAAGAATGGACCCGGGAAAAAATGCAAATACATTGGGATTTATTTGTCTTGGAGCATTTTTAAGCAATATTCATTTAACATCTGCTGCTCTTAATATAAAAATCGAGTCAGAGTATTTTTCTTTACAAACAAAAAAAATAAAAAATAACCTAAAACAACTATTTAAAATACCCGAACATATTGAAATTATAATGATTTTAGGTATGTGGTATATCGATAATGCATATACTTATGATTTTACAATTGAAAATTTTTCAGAAATTATATCCACAAATATATATAAAGATAGATATCCCACTCAATATCAATTCAAAAACATTGAACAAAACACTTATGTTGTGGATGATGTTTTATCTCTTATAGAGCGCAGAAAATCTTATAGGAAAAAGTTTTTACAGGAAGATATATCCCCTGAACATGAATCTGCTTTACTAAAATCAGCATTATATGTCCCTTCCTTTTCCTCTGAAAATAAACTTGCATGGAAATTGATTTTATTAAAGGATTATAATATACGCAATAAAATGGCAGACCTGATACAAAAAAATGCAAATGAAATGTATATGGATGACCGCTATTTTTCTAAGATGAAAGAATGGATTAGCTTTTCAGATAAAGATATTAATTCACGAAAAGATGGAATATTTATTCATATGTTTCTAAAATATTTAAATATATTATTTGAGCTTGGAATTAAAACAATGGATATATCCTTCTTTAATTTCCTAAAAAAGATTATGGTGAAAAATTTTTCCAGAGCATTTTTTCATGATCTTGTTCTGACCTCACCTGTATTAATTGGGATAATTCATGATTCAAGAGATATACAAAATACAAAAGAAGAATATCAAATAAATTTGATTAGTATTGGTGCAGCACTTCAAAATATTTTACTTTCTTCGACTTCAATGGGTATTGGAGCACAATTTCTTTCTATTCTTTTTGATACTGAAGAAAGTAAACAAAAAGTTATTAACGAATTAAACCTTCCTGCGTATTTTGATATTGTTGATATGATTCGAATCGGTTATATAGACACTGATGCTTATCCTCCGCAATATCTTACAGTACAAAGTAATGTTAGAATCCCATCCAATAAAATTTTTCATGAAAATTATTACAAATGAATATGACAAACCTGATTAGTTTGGGTATATAAACAAACCCAGACCTCAATTCTTTAAAATATGTTTATATTGTAAAAATTTCTCTGCTATTTCGAGGTAGTTTAATATTAATTCTATATTTTGGATAACCAACCATTATTGCTCCATAAATTTTTCTGGATTTATCCAATCCAATAAATTTATTAATTTTTTGTGAGTTCATATTCGCAGCGGATATGAGTTGTCCTGCCCAGCATGTACCCAATCCCAGAGTCAATGCTACAAGCTCCATATTTCGTATGGCAATTGCACTATTAGTATATCCAAGCGAATTCATTTTAAGACCATGTACCAATATTAATGTGTGTGCATTACGCAAAATCATGCCTTTTAGTTCGTTATTTTCTCTACGTTGTTTTATTATTTTATGTGTATTTTTATAATGTGCAGTTAATTCATTCCCATATTTTATTGAAAGAAGTTTTCCAATAAATCCATTATCAGAAAAAAATTTAACACCACCATTCCATAATAAATCAATAACCAGTTCTTCCAGATCATTTAATTTTTTCTCATTATTGATAATAGAAAACTGTTCGGTTTGTAAATTTCCTGAAGTCCCTGCATAAATTGCTGATTCAATCATCTGATCGATTAAATCTTTTGCTACTGGGTCGGACTTAAAACATCGCACTGAATGTCTTGAAAAAATTAAATTTTTAATATCATATGTTGTAATGTTAATTTTATGTAATTTTTCAAGATTAACACTAGCAATTGATTCATGATATATCGCTTTAAGAGGACACAGCGCAACACAATGAGCACATTTATTGCAAAAATCCGGATATCTTACAGTAATAACTTTTTTATCGGGTATTCTATCTAATTTAAATACATAACATGGACAAACATCATAACAAATTCCGCAATTATTACAAATATTTTTATTAATTTGAATCATTTTAGTCCTTAAAAATTTTGAATCAGGATAAATTTTTCTAATTGGTGGGGGAGAATAAGATTTAGGGCAAAACCTAAATATACTAAAAAAATAATTTTATTTAAAAGTATAACTCAAAGCATAAAATATGTCAATTTGATTGACTTTTATATAAATATTATGATATGTTTAAAAGAATTCTATATATTTTTTATATCTACGCAGACTCTAAGGAGGAAATATTAATGGGAATAAAGATAAATATAAAAAAATGCACTGGTGAGGGGACATGTGTAACTGTTTGTCCGGTTGACCCGAATGTTTTTGAAATTAAAGATGGGAAAGCACGTATAATAAATCCTGAGGCATGTATTGAATGCGGTACATGTGTTGAAAGTTGTCCTGAAAAATGTTTGATATTAGAAGAATAGCAAATTAAATTGAAATAATAAGGAGACAAATTAAAATGGGAAAACATGGAATGGATGGAATGCTGAAAAAAGTTCAGCAAATGCAGTTTGAGATGAATAAAATACAAAAGGAACTCGAAAATAAAGTTATAGAAGTATCAACCGGAGGAGGAATGGTAAATATCTCCATAAACGGTAAACAGGAAGTATTAAAAATTAAAATAGAAAAAGAAGTTGTAAAATCTGATGATATAGAAATGTTAGAAGATTTAATTCTTTCAGGTGTTAATGAAGCTATAAGAGCGTCATTGAAAATGGTAGAAAATGAAATGCGCGGTATTTCCAGTGGATTAAATATTCCAGGTCTTATATAATGCACATTATTCCCAGTCTGGAAAAATTAACTAGAGAATTTAAAAAGATGCCTGGTATCGGGACTAGAACTGCAGAACGTCTTGCTTTTTATATATTAAGAATTTCAAAGGACGAAGCATTTAGTTTAATAGAAGCTATTAGAAATATAAAAGAAAAAGTGATTTTCTGTAAGAACTGTTTTAATATTACAGAAGTAAATCCATGCAGTATATGCTGTGATGCAAAAAGGGATGCTTCATTATTATGTGTTGTTGAAGAACCGCATGATTTGATTTCAATAGAAAAAACAGGGTTATTCAGAGGTTACTATCATGTACTATTAGGGCGTTTATCTCCTCTTAAAGGAATTGGGCCTGATGACATTAAAATTAAAGAATTTTTATCGAGACTTCAAAATTCAGCAGTAAAAGAGGTTATTATTGCAACCAATCCTAATACTGAAGGTGAGGCAACTGCAATATATATCTCAAATATAATAAAACCTCTGCAAATAAAAATATCAAGAATCGCTTCTGGTATTCCTATGGGAGGACATCTGGAATATGTAGATGAATTGACTCTTGGAAAAGCACTGGAAGGTCGAAGAGAAGTCTAATATCAAAAAAAATCCTAAAGAAGTTTTTATTAAAAATCATATAATCTTTATTTAATTATGTGGATTGTTTTTGAGAAATTTCATTTTTACTAATATTTTCTTTTTTTAATTCTTCTACTTTCTCAATAAAATCCACAATATGAATGTTTGAACTAAACATTCTATATTTTTTTATTAAATTGTCTAAAATCTGAACTGTCTCTTCCGTATAAATCACCCCTTTACATTAATATTTACATATATATCTATATTAAGTTTCGGCAAAAAGAATAAAAACTTAAGTAAAATTTAATTTATTTAAATCAATAATACATTAAGATTAAAAGAATAGTTGCATTTTAATCATCTGTGATTTATTTCTTAACCATTTTTTTTAATTCAACTTCAACTCTAAACCCGTTTTTATCTTTTACTTTATACTTCTCACTTTGACGATAACCAGTAATCCAGATTATTTCATTATTATATAAAAGCAAAGGAACCCTGTCTCTTTCTTCAACAGGAATTTTAATATCTATAAAAAAATCCTTAAGCTTTTTGCTTCCTTTCATACCTAACGGTATAAAACGGTCTCCATTTTTACGGTTGCGCAAAATAAAACTTTCTGGTAATTCCTGAAAAGAGAAAAATGCAGATTTGTTATTGTTATAATATAATTTTTTTTTAATATTTTTAACTAAAGAAATTTTTAAAGTAATTCCCAATAAAGGTAAGAATGTAACTGATGGGACAGGAATAATATATTCATATGCAGAAAAATTTTCTTTTCTTTTTCCAAAAATTAATTTACCGTATTCATTTCTTACAATGAACTCTCCCATGGATTCCATTTTTTTGCCAGTATAGTTATATATAAGATTTTCTATATCTTTAATATTTTTATAAGTAATTGCATTAAGATTCCCTTTAAGTTTCAATAGTATTTTACGTATAATTCGTCTGATAAGGCACGGATGTAATTTTTTTAAGAAAGCAGTATTTACTATAAATTCATTATTTCTTTTTTCGAGAATTTTATCCAGTTTTTTTTGAACAATTCTATCAAGGTAGTCATTTTCACAGGATAATATTCTGCATAATTTATAAATAGACATATCTATATTAGGATTATAATTCTTTCTTAATATTGGCAGCAGATTATGACGAAGCTCATTACGTAAATAATAAGAAGTAAAATTTGAGCTATCCTGACGAAATGAAATATTATTTTCTTTTACATAAATTTCTATTTCCTTTCTGGAAACACTAAGAAAAGGTCTGATTAGACTTATCCCTTCTCTTATTTGTATATTTAATTCAATACCTGTTAATCCCTTTAATCCTGTCCCGCGTAAAAGATGTAAAAAAAATGTTTCTGTCTGGTCCTCTAAATTATGAGCCGTACAGAGAATATTGCAATTGTATTTATTTGCTGTATTAATTAAGAATTCATACCTTAACTCTCTGGAAATTGCCTGTTTTGAAACAGATTTGGTTTTTTTAAGAATACGAGGAATGTTTTTTTTACCAACAGTGCATGGAATAGACAATTTTTTACAAAGTTTTTTAACAAACACAGCATCATCTTTTGATTCTCTACCACGAAATTCATGATCAAAATGGCCAACGTATAAATTAATTTCAAGTTCACTGGCCAGTTCATAAAAAATATATAATAAAGCTACTGAATCTACTCCTCCTGAAACTGCAAGTAAAACATTATCGCCGTGTTTTATTAGTTTATTTACCAGAATAAAATTTAATACTTTATCTTTTAACAATTTTTAACCTTTCAATAATATTATTCACCCAGGAGAAATTTATATTACTATTGTCATACATCAATTTTTCATCGTTTTCTGGTAAAAATATACAATCTTTATCTATAAAAATATTCTTATTTAACTCATAATTATCTTTATTATTTTTACGTATTAAAAATATATCTATCCTATCTTTTATATGCATTGCACTAGGTTTAAGCTTCATAATATCTCTGATTATCATAATAGATAAATCAGCAGAATGTGCTTCCAGATAACTGTTCCCTTCAATTATAAGACCCGGAAAATCTGCAAGATAACCCAGTGAAATATCAATTGCTTTATTAAGGGATTCTTTTTTTGTCTTAAGCCATATTACTTTTCCTGCACCAGCTTGCTGCATTCTTTCAGTATCTGTATTTTTCTGATTAATTATTAAAGAATCTTCTTCCAGTAAAAATTCTCTGTCAAGTGAATTGCATACACTGCAATTTTTCCCTCTCGGGCATCTGCCGTCAAAACATCGGGTTATTTTTAGTGCAGCCCAGCCTGGTAAAAATTTAAGCAATGAACAAACCACATAAGTTTTGCCAATTGAACTTTCTGCACCTGTAACTGAAATAATTTTCACAATTATAAAATCCTTTCATATTTTTAAAATATTATAAGATAATACTTTAAAGAAATAAAGCTTTTTTGTATAACTATATATGAATTAATCAGAAATTCCCCAAAATCGAAAAAACGAACCACAGAGCACACTGAGATATATTTATAATTTTAAAAACTCTGTGTCCTCAAATTAATTTTTACTTATAAAAAGCTTTGTATTTCATGATCTTTCTTATTTTTTTTGAGAACACAGAGAGTAATAAAATAAAAATATAATAGAAAATACTCCGTGTTCTCTGTGGTTAATTTCTTTCTTGGGAAATTTCTATGAAT
>JACRDZ010000199.1 GCA_016212735.1 Candidatus Firestoneibacteriota bacterium
ACGAGAGGCTGCTTCTGAATATATTAATATCGCAGAAAAATATAAAGTTTCTGATTCTATTGAAAATGCTATTTCTATATTGCAGACTGCTAAAACTGAACTCCCTGAATATAAAGAAATAAATTATATACTTGGAGTATTATACAATGAGAACAAAGAACAGGAAAAAGCTCTTTTAGAAATTCAAGAAGTATTAAAAAATGAACCCGGGAACAAAAAATCATTTATTGAATTAATCAAAATTTTTCAAAGTCTTGGGCGGCAGAAAGATGAAATAATTAAATTATATGAAAATTTTTTAATAACTAAACCTGAAGAAATAGATATCAGGAAAGAATTAATATCTCTTTATATATCAAACTCAAATTGGGATAAAGCAGAATATGCATTGCTTGAAATAATAAAAAATGAAGATCAAAATATCAATCTGCATAATCAATTGCTGGATGTTTTATTAAAACAAAATAAAGAAGATAGTATTAATAAGGAATATCAGATACTGGGAGAACTGTTTTATAAGAATGGGCAGATGGATAATGCCCTTGAATTGTTCGAAAAAATTCCATATAAGAATCTATCTGATATTTCATTCATCAAGCACTTAATTGAAATATATGAGACAAAAGGAGATAAAGATAAAGCATTGAACTGTTGTTTACATATGGCAGAAATAGAAGAAAATAATGGAAACAAAGAAGAAGCAGTAAAGTATTTTCAGAAAGTTGTTAATAATGATCCTGAACGAATAGATATTTTTTATAAACTCGGATTGCTGTATCATGATTTAAAAAAGTATGAAGAATCACTCGAAAATTTACAGCATGTTCTAGAAAAGAAAAACGATGATATAAATATTTTAGAACAGATGGGGGAAATATTTTTTGAATCCAAAAAATATGATAAATCCGAAGAAATTTATAAAAAACTATTAGAACTTTCTCCAGAAAATAATAAAATATATATACGTCTGGCAGAAATATATATTAAACAGAATAAATTAAATGAAGCAATTATTGAATTCCAGCAGATTTTAAAAAAAGACCCTGGTAATATAGAAGTAAGAAGCAGATTAAGTGAATTGGAGATCAAAGCTGGTAATGATAAAAAAACAGGTATATATTCTAATGATTTAAAAACTGAAATTAAAGATAATAAAAATAATATTAACTTAGAAAAAGCAGATATTGTTTCTAAAGAAGAAAGGATCTCTCTTGCTACTCCGAATAAATCTGTAATAGACTATCTTAATGAAGCCAAACTTTTATTGTCTCATAAACAGATAGAAAGAGCAATCACCCTTTATAGAAAAGTTTTAGAATTGGATTTTGAAAATGAAGAAGTGCGCATTGTCTTAAGAGAAATTGCTCCAGATAGATACAATGAAATTCTTGAACAAGCAGCTAAAAAGCCTGAGGTAATAGAAGAACCTGAAGTTAAAATTGAAAGTCCGTCCTTTCTTGAAGATAAGGAGGGAATGGAGGAATCTCTTCAAGATATTATAAAAGAATTTGAGAGCGGCGTTACAGAAGATGTTGAGGAAGAAGATTTTGAAAGTCATTATAATCTGGGTATAGCATATAAAGAAATGGGACTTCTGGATGAAGCTATTGAAGAATTTAAAATAGCTGCAAATAAAGAAAAAAACGTAGTACAATGTTATGGACTTCTGGGTATTTGTTTTATGGAAAAAGGTTTATTCCCTCTTGCTGTGAAATATTTTAAACTTGGGCTGGAGCAGGAAGGATATGATGATGTATCATATAGATGGATAAAATATGATCTTGGATTAGCTTATAAAAAGAATGGTGAATTTGATGCCGCATTTGAAATCCTTCAAGAAGTTGCTAGAATGGATGAAGATTATAGAGAAGTTATAAGTGAAATTGAACAGATAAAAAAAATGATACAGGAAAAAACAGGTAAAAATAAAAGTAAAATATCGTATATTTAATTTTTGGAGTAAATTGTAATGACTTATGAAGAATTTTATAATTTAAATGAACAACCTTTTTCCAATACTCCTGAAAGTAAGTTTTATTATGATACTAATCAGCATGCTGAAGCTATGACCAGACTATTTTATGCAATAGATACTATGAAAGGCCTGGCAGTGCTGCTTGGAGATATTGGCACAGGGAAAACTACTCTTGCGCGTAAAATGCTGGATAAACTCCAAACCGGTAATTATGAAGTAGCTCTGCTTGTAATTGTACATAAAGCAATTACTGCAGGATGGCTTTTACGCAGAATAGCACAGCAGTTAGGTGTTCATGATCCGTCAGATGATAAAGTACAGCTTTTAAGCCAATTATATAATCAGTTATTAAAAATAGATGAGGAAGGTAAAAAAGCAGTAGTTTTGATTGATGAAGCAAATATGCTTGAGAACAGAGAAATCATGGAAGAGTTCAGAGGACTTTTGAATCTGGAATTACCCGGGAAAAAGTTAATTACATTAATATTAATCGGACTGCCGGAACTTGATGATCATTTGAAATTAGATGAACCCTTGAGACAGAGAGTAGCTGTAAGATTTACGTTGCGTTCTCTTAGTTTTTCTAATGTAAAAGAATATGTAAAACATAGATTAAAAGTTGCAGGATTAAAAGAGACAAAAAGTATTTTTACCGAAGAAGCACTTTTAGAAATATTTAAATATTCCAATGGTATTCCGCGGCTTATAAATACAATATGTGATAATGCACTTTTTGAAGGATATCTTATTAAAAATCAATTAATAGATAAGGATTTGATAAAAACTGTAGCTATGGATTTAGATCTAAAGGAACCTGTTGCAGATAGTAAAGATAAAAAAAATGAATGTAATATTGCTTAGTTTGCGGGTGTAGTTCAGAGGTAGAACGCAAGCTTCCCAAGCTTGATGTCGAGGGTTCGATCCCCTTCACCCGCTCCAAAAAGTTAATGAGTTGGTGGGGTTAACATATTTATAGGGATTTATTGATATGATAGATTTTCATACACATACATTATTTAGTGATGGAGAACTTTTACCTTCTGAATTAGTTCAGAGAGCAAAAATAATAGGATATGAAACCATTGGTATTACAGATCATGTTGATGAATCAAATTTAGAGCAGGTAATAAAAGGGATTATTAAAGTTACAGAAGAAATAAATAAATTAGGTGAAATTTTTGTTATACCTGGGATAGAAATTACACATGTTCCCCCTCCGCATATTCCTTGTTTGGTAGAAAAAGCCAGAAAAGAAGGAGCTAAATTAATAATAGTACATGGACAAACAATATCGGAGCCTGTTGCAAATGGGACTAATCTGGCAGCTCTTAAATCAGATATTGATATACTTGCGCATCCGGGAATAATAAATTCTCAAGAAGTCGAGCTTGCAAAAAAAAATAACATCTATCTTGAAATAACTTCACGACGAGGGCATGCATATACGAATGGTCATGTATTAAGGTTAGCTTTAGAAGCAGGCGCAAAACTGATAATAAATAGTGATTCTCATGCACCTTTTGATTTATTAACTGAAGAATGGGTAGAAAAAATAGCTTTAGGTGCAGGAATGACAAAAGAACAATTTTTGTCCACAAAACATAATGCATTGGAATTATCTGAAAAGATAAAAAAAAGATATTAGGAGGTTTTATGTCACTTAAGAAATTAAAAGATAAAACAAAACCAAAAGATAGTTTTTTTGAAAAAATTGTAATTAAAAATTTGAAAATATGGATTATTGGAGGAGGGATAATATTTTTTCTTATTATAATTATTTCTGGATATTTTTCTTATAATGAGCATAAGGAAAAAGATGATCTGGCTTTTTTTGACAAAATATCAATATCATATCATGGAGTTCTAGCTAAAAATGATGAAAAGGGGATAAAAGATATTGCAATTAATTGTAAAAAATTGTTAGAAAATACAAATAATAAATTTGTTAAAACATTAGCATATTTATATATGGGTAATATATTTCAAGATTTAAAGGAATATCATGGAGCAGTAAACTACTATGAGAATTTTATTGGTAATAGCAATGATGCAGCATTAATTATTCTGGTAAGATTGAATAACGGTATTGCTTATGAAGAAATAGGTATGTTAGATAAAGCTATCGAAAATTATGATAAAGCTTTACAGATTTCAAATCCTAACTATTTAGAGAAAGAAATTAATTTAGCTAAAGCCAGATGTTTTGAAAAAAAAGGAAGAATAGAAGAAGCAAAAACTATTTATAATAATTTACAGGATTCTGAAGAAGCTATTTATCGTTTAACAAATTTACCATAAAAAAAACTAAAAGGGCGGAAGACAGATAAAAATATAAGTGTCTGACAGTCTGTGGTTGATTTTTTGTTATCTGATTTTAATATCTGTTTTTGGATTGAAATAATGATAAAACTTAATTATTTAATAAAATTATTATTACTTATATTTATATTTAATATCTTAGGAAGAAATATATGCGCTGTTTCTGAACAGAATATAATTTCTTATTCTTTCCTAATTAGTAAAGAATTAATAAATCAAATTGCATCTGACCGTTTTGGTGACCAAAGTGCAGATTTTATTAATGAGATTACAAAAAAAAATATTAATATATCCAAATTACGAATTAATCATGAAGGGAGCAGTATTTCATTTATTATAAGTTTTAATAGCTTTAATATAGACAGAGGCGATAAGTATATGATTGATAAAGCTCTTACTTTGCCGATTACAGAGCAAATAACTTTTGATAAATATTTTATGTACAGTATGGTGTCAAAAGATTATAAACCTAACCTGGAAGATGCAAAAAAAATTATAGATAAAGATGGACGGAAAATAATGCTTGGGAAGTTAGGAGATGATTACGAAATAGTGTTTAAGATGAAATTTAGAGTTAATGTTGATGCTATTTTAAAAAATGATCAGAACCAAACATGGATAATAGAAACTCCATGGGAAGAAAATGATATGGATCTTTATAAAAATAATTCAGTTTCTAAAGAGGCTTTTTCTGGCAAATCACAGGATGAAATATTAAGTTATAAAGCAAAAGCATATGTTGAAGCACAAAAAAAAAGAGAAGAAGAAGATAGTCGACGTGAGGAAGAGCTTAAAGCTCAATATGAAAAAGAGCTAATGGAAAAAGCTAGAATAGCTAAAGAAATGAAACATAGGGAAGAAGCTTTGAAAAAACTGGAAGAAGAGAAGGAAAAAAAGGAAGAAGAAAAACAAAAATCTAAAGAAGAACAGAAAAGAAAAGATGAAGAGGAAAAACAAAAAGTGCAAGAAGAAGCTGCCAGGAAAAAAGCTCAATTGCTTGTAGAAGCTAAAAAAAGAGAATAAGAGAAAAGGGAAAAGGAAAGAAAGAAACAGGAAGAAGAAAATAAATTAATGGAAAAACAAGCAGAGGAACGTGCTCGCATTGTTATGGAAGCATTAAAACAAAGGGAAAAAAGATATAAATTGGAGGAAGAAGTAAAGATACTTGAAGAACAGGCAAGTATTGAATATGAAAAAAAGAAAAAAGAAGAGGAAAGGAAAAAGAAAGAAGAATTGAAAAGAAGAGATGAAGAGCGAAAGTACGAAGAAGAGCGGATTAAAAAGATGCAAGATGAAGAAAGAAGACTTAAAGAACACGCAGAGCGCAAAAAACTTGAAGAAAAAAAAATAGCTGACGAACTTGCAATGAAAAAAGAAGAAGAAAAAAAATTGACATTACAGGCAAGGGTACCTGGTGCAATTGTTTCTCAAGAAATAATATCTAAAAGAAGTTTTCGTGAACCTGAAATTGATGGTAATCCGGAACCTTCTATATGGCAGAATATTCAACCATATCTTATTGTAACAAAAAACAAATCAGAAAGAGAAAAATTAATAATTATTAAATCTATATATGCAAATGATTATATTTTTTTCTATCTACAGTGGGAAGATAATACAGAAAATGTTACTCATAAAACATGGATATGGAATAAAGATAAAAAGCAATATGAAATAGGCGGTGACCATGAAGATAAGGTTGCATTGATGTTTGGTTTAGGGAATTCGTTTGATGCATGTATGTTACGAGGTATAATCTATGAAGCAGATGTCTGGGAATGGGGAGCTGCTAGAACTAACCCGGCAGGATTTGCCGATGATCAGAAAATTATTGTTTCATCAGAAAGAATACGAAGAGCAAATTCTTATAGAGCTAAAAATGGAAGGAATATATGGATTAAATTTATTTTTGACCAGGGTGAACCATGTTATAGAGAAGATGTTGTTGTTGATTATAAATGGGATAAAGTCCCAAGATATTCTTCATGCTTCCCAACGGAAAGTCGTGCGGATATTAAAGCTAAAGGAATCTGGAAAGAAGGTATCTGGCAGGTAGAATTTAAAAGAAAATTAAATACTAAAGATAAAGACAATGATATAGTTTTTAATACAAGAAAAGAATATTTATTTGGAGTAGCTATTTTTGATCATGATAAACAAATTAATCATTATACATCTGATAATTTAATACTAAAGTTTGTACAATAATGCTATAATACAGCATTCAATATACAAGAATAGGAGATTAATATGGCTGATAAAACCCCGGGTAAACAGTTAAAGAAAGGTTTTTATATTATTATTAGTTTTATGTTTGGAGTTTGTATAATATCTTTTACTTCTATTTTTATAGTACAAAACAGTTTAAAATCTATTCAGAAAAATATAAATATAATTATAGAAAGTTATCAGCCAATTATAAAATCAACAGAAAATATAAATGCTTATTCTCTTGAAGCAGAGCTGGGGTTAATGCGTTATATAGCAGAATATGATAAAGATATATCTGCAGTTTCTGCACAGATAGGGAGATTAAAAATTGAATTAGATAAAGCAATGAATATGGTTAAATCACAGGAATTAAAAGACAAAATAATAAATATGTCTATCATAGTTAAAAAAATGGAAAAAACAGTACGGCTTGTGGTGACTGCGGAGACATGGGAACAGAAGGATGAATTAGCAAACAGTTCTTTTAAAGCTGGTGAGAATATGGTCAAACTTGCAGGTGAAATACAGGAAGCTGTTTATAATGATATGGATAAAAAGGTTGATGATATAAAACAGAAAAATATTGAAACAAATCAAACATCTGATATAACAAAAATTATACTGTTCTTAATTTTTATCTTGACAATTGTTAATACAATTATTATCTTTCGATGGTGGAATCGTTTCCAGGAATTTTTGCTTGAGTTATAATTTGATATATAGAAATATGTTTTAATGGGGGAAATATGGGATTAGAAGGTGATATAAGCCATTTTAGTTTACCTGATATAATTCAGCTGATTGGTATGGGTAAACGTACTGGTATGTTATCTTTAAAAAAGGAAAATGATGAAGGGATTATTTATTTCCATGACGGACAGCCCGTACATGCATTATATAATAATCTAAAAGGGGAAGAAGCAGCATATAGCCTTTTCCACTGGAATCAGGGAAATTTTAAATTTGAAAATAATATCCCATCACCATCTGAAACAATAACAGTTAACTGGATGAATTTGATTATGGAAGGTGCCAGACATGTAGATGAGCTGGAAAAAATAAAAACAAAAATACCTTCGTTGAATATTATTTATGAAGTTGCTGAAGATATAAACAAAGAAAATAGTAACATAAATCTAAGTCCAAAAGAATGGAATGTTTTATCACTAATAGACGGAAATAGGACATGCAGAGATATTATAGAAAAAACAGGTTATGGGGAACTTGAAACTCTTAAAGTAATGTATGAATTACTTTCAGCAAGCCTGATAATAAAAAGAAAATTAAAAGTAGAAGTCCCTTTTAAAGAAGATGAGATAAAAAATAAAATGGTAACTATATTATTGGATTGTCTTGGTAAAGATGCAAAAAATGTTGAAAAGAAAATTAATTCAACCAAATTGAATAATAAGGATGAATTCTATGACCTTTGCAATAAAATAGAAAAGTTTATCTTTCTGTTTGTTGACAGCAATAAATCAAAAGAAATAAAAGATAAGCTTTTAGATATTATCCCAAAATCTGAATGATAAGAGATAATAGGAGGAGTATATGTCAAGTAGTCTTTTCGATAAAGAAGATAAAGTTGAAGATTATGTTATTAATCATAATTCAGTCAGGCAGTATTTTAACGACATCAATAGAATTCCACTTTTAGATCACAAAGAAGAGCGGCAGCTTGAAATAAGATTAAAAAAGAATGATCAAGAAGCAAGGATGAAACTTGTAAAAAGCAATTTGCGTTTGGTGGTAAGTATTGCAAAACGTTATAAAAATTGTGGTCTTACTTTACTTGATCTTATTGAAGAAGGAAATTTAGGGCTTATTAAAGCCTGTGATAAATTTAAACTCAATAAAGGCTGTAAGTTCAGTACTTATGCTACATTATGGATAAAACAGAGTATAATAAGAGCTATTGAAAATCATGGACGGACTATTCGAATTCCTGTTTATATGATCAAACGTATTAACCTGTTTTTTAAAACTGTAAGAGAACTGGAGCAGACACTGCAGCGCAATCCTACAGCTGAAGAAATTTCAAAGCGTATGAGAATGAAATTGGATAATATAAAAAGAATTATTGATATAAATCTCTCCACACAAAAACCCACATCAATAGAAAGTTATATCGGGAAAGAAAAAGATATTCGTTTTATTGAATTTATATCAAATGAACATTCGATTTACAAAAATACCATTGCTGTTTATGAACAGCATCAGGAAATATCTAATTTATTAAATCTGCTTTCAAAAAAAGAAAAAGAAATACTTATATTACGATTTGGATTAGGAGGAGAAGAACCTTTAACATTAGAAGAAATCGGAGTTCAATTTAGCCTGACGCGTGAACGTATTAGACAGATAGAAGATAAAACTTTGAAAAAACTTCGCAATCTGGTTTTTACCAAAGAAGCTGAATTTCTGATGAAAGATGCAGCAACAAAGATTATTAATAATACAAATTAAACAAGTAAAAACTATAATAAATATTTGTCAGTTTCCTGCCATAATGAGATTTCAACAGAAATTTATCTCTGATTTTAATGAAATAATTATTTTTAGTATCAAATATAGTTGTTAATATACAGAACTTAGATTTATGTGAAGATTCTTTTGGTGGTTGTATTTTTATTTCCTCTCCATAATAAATACTTATATTACCATTTTTTTCACCTACTATTATATCCCATATAGAGTCATTATTCCAATCAACTATAAATGGTTTTGAATATCCAGAATTATTTGAAATAAATAATGTATCAAAAATAAAACTCGGAGGTACTTTATTATTTGCATCATATATTTCAATATTTCCTTTTTCATTTCCTGAAACAATATCTTTTTTCCCTTTATAGTTCCAGTTAATAAAAAAAGGTGCTGAATGACTTGAAATAGATAAATTGGTAATTTTTTTTGGAGATGAGGAATAAAATAGAGGATTATCATCTGTCCCTGTATTCAAAATATAATAAACATCTCCTTTTTTTGTACCAAATACAATATCTTTGCGTTTATCTTCATTCCAGTCTATAACAAAAGGAGTTATACTTTCTTCCTCTGTTGCATAAATAGATGTTGTATCATTGAATAGAGGATTATCATCAGTCCCAATATTTTTTAAAAGATAAATGAGCCCATTTTTAGTTCCTATAAGCAGATCTTTTTTACTGTCATTATTCCAGTCAACTGCAAAAGGTACAGATTCTTCTCCAACATTTAAAGGTAGATTCCCCATATAAAGGGGAACTGATTCTGTTAATACAGGAGAACTGTCTGTCCCTGTATTAAGATATAATTGTATTTCTCCTTTTTTACTTCCTATAAGAATATCCTTATTTCCATCATTATCCCAGTCAACAATAAAGGGACTTGGTAATTCATCTTTAGCATAGAGAAGTTTATTAACAGATGAAAAATTGTATTTTGTGGAATGTGCAGAAGATAGAGTAATATTAAGATTCGCAATTTCAGATGAAAGATCTATTAATTTATTATAATTCATATATATGCCATTGGTATCTTCTAAAACCATAAAATGTTTTTTTGCTGTTGTTCTGCCTGTAAATTTATATTTTTGGATCTCCCCAATCAATTTGCCAGTATAAGCATAATTCCCGTCAATGTAAATATTGGCAGCAGTGAGATTAAATGAAATATTGAATTCCCTGAATGCGTAAGAGGTAACAGTGACTGGTGTTACCTGCCTGTTTTCATTATAATTAGTGTCAACTGCAGTAACTGCAATATAATAAATCTCGTTATTAAGAAGATTAGATAATACATAATTTTTTTCTATTCCAGTATCATAAACTATTATATCTTCCACATTATTAAAGTTATTCTGTGATTTATAAATTCTATAATAACGAAAATCAGAAGGAAGATTATATTTATTCCAGTCA
>JACRDZ010000200.1 GCA_016212735.1 Candidatus Firestoneibacteriota bacterium
CAATTATGAAGAAGCACGTGGTGCGGAAAGCAAGGCAGATTTTATTCATAAGATGGGTATTGTTCTTAAGGAATTGTTGGAATCTCGTTACTGGCTCCTGATGGTAGCTCGTGCCCAATTGCTGCCACGCACTCGGTTACAAAATGTACTTGATGAGGCAGAAGAATTATGTAAAATGATTGGGAAATCCGTTTTTACTGCTAAAGCGCAGAACTGATTTTAAATTTTACATTATTCATTTTACAGTTTACAGTTGTTTTTTATTGGTTAAATTTATGTTAATTTGTTATTCTTAACTTAACACATATGGGCTTTAGAGATAATAAATTGGGGCGTCGTCAAGCGGTAAGACTCGGGAATTTGGATCCCGCATACGAAGGTTCGAATCCTTCCGCCCCAGCCATGTTATCAGTGAGGTTATGATGCAAAAAACAAGTATTATTATTCTTGCAGCTGGTGCCGGAACAAGGATGAAATCTGATTTACCTAAAATACTTCATCCTGTTTACGGAAAACCTATGATATATTATTTGTTAGATACTGTTAAAACTTTTAAACTGGACAAGAAAATTATAATAGTTGGATGCCAGGGAAAATTAGTAAAAGAAAGTTTAAAAGTACAAAGCGGTTTGACTTTTGTTACTCAGAAAAAACAGCTCGGTACTGGACATGCAGTTATTCAGGCTAAAAATGAGTTTGTAAATTATGATGGAAATGTTCTTATATTATGTGGAGATACTCCTCTTTTAAAAAAAGAAACTATTAATAATTTAATAAAACATCATTCTCAAACTAAAAGTGATGTTACTATAATTACATGCAATCTTAATGAACCTTTTGGTTACGGCAGAATAATCCGCAATGAACACAATAAAGTAGTAAAAATTATTGAAGAAAAAGATGCCCTGCCATCTGAACAGGAAATAAAAGAGATTAATACAGGTATATATTGTTTTAAAGCAGATAAATTATTTAAATCTTTAAAAAATCTGCGTCCTTTAAATAATCAGAAAGAATTATATCTTACTGATGTTATAGAAATATTTTTCAGAAAAAATTATTTAATAAATACAATAATAGCTAATGATTCAGCAGAGATTATGGGTATAAACAGCCGTTATGAACTTGCACAGGCAAGTGAGTATATTCGAAATTCAATTTTAGAATTCTGGATGAAAAATGGTGTAACAATTATTCATCCTGAAACTACTTTTATAGACGAAACTGTTAAAATAGAAAAAGATACTATTATTTACCCCTTTACAATTATTGAAGGGAACAGTATAATTAAATCTAACTGTAAAATAGGTCCTTTTTCAATAATAAGGAATTCAGTTTTATCCAATTGCATTGAAGTTCTGAATTCAGTTATTATTGAAAGTAAAATACAAAGTAATGTCAGAATCGGACCTTATGCTAATATTCGTCCACATACATTTATAGAGGAAAATGCAAAAGTAGGTAATTTTTGCGAAATAAAAAAA
This sequence comes from Candidatus Firestoneibacteriota bacterium, assembly GCA_016212735.1. Next base: position 1,485 of record JACRDZ010000200.1, read on the forward strand.
TCTCATATTGGTAAAAACAGTAAAGTTTCTCATCTAAGTTATATTGGAGACAGCGATCTCGGCAATGAAGTAAATATTGGAGCAGGGACTATTACCTGCAATTTTAATGGTAAAAATAAGTATAAAACAATTATAGAGGATTATGCTTTTATTGGGAGCAATAGTAATTTAGTTGCACCTGTAACAATTGGGAAAAAAGCTCTTGTTGCTGCAGGGTCTACTATTACAAAAAATGTTGAAGAAGAGGCTCTTGGTATTGCACGCGCAAAACAGTTAAATATTTCCAATTATGCAAAAAAACGCAGATTATAAGGGAGAAAAAAATATGCCGGAACTAAAAATATTTACTCCTACAGCTCATCCCTCACTGGCACATGAAATTTGCGATTATCTGAAAATCCCTCTGGGAAATTCAGAAACCACACAATTCAGTGATGGAGAAATTCTTGTTAAAATTACTGACAATGTAAGAGGAGGAGATGTTTTTGTCATTCAACCAGTTTGCGGAGACATTAATAAAAGCCTTATGGAAATTTTAATAATGGTTGATGCGCTTAAGCGTTCGTCTGCAAACAAAATTACTGCTGTAATTCCTTATTATGCTTATGCAAGACAGGACCGCAAAACTGAACCAAGAGTGCCAATAACAGCCAAGCTTGTTGCTAATCTACTGACAATAAGCGGTATTGAAAGACTTGTAGCTATGGATCTTCATGCTGGTCAGATACAAGGTTTTTTTGATATTCCTGTAGATCATCTTTTTTCTGCACCTGTTATAGTTGATTATTTTACACGTAAGAATATTCCTGATCTTGTTGTAGTATCACCTGATGCTGGCGGAGCTGAAAGAGCAAGAGCTGTTGCAAAACGCTTAAAAGCTTCTCTTGCTATGATCGATAAACGAAGAACTGGTCCTAATATTGCAGAAGTAATGAATGTCATAGGTGATATTAAAGATAAATCTGTTTTAATACTTGATGATATTATAGATACGGCTGGCACATTGACTAAAGCAGCAAAAGCACTTGAGGAGAGAGGAGCAAAAGAGATATTTGCAGTAGGAACACATGCATTATTATCAGGTCCAGCAATTGAACGAATTGAAAATTCAGCAATTAAAGAAGTGGTAGTAACTAATACTATCCCTTTACCTAAAGAAAAAATGATACCAAAGATAAAAGTACTTTCTGTTGCAGTTTTACTTGGTGAAGCTATTCGACGTATACATGAAAACACATCAGTTAGTTCACTTTTTATCTAAGGGCTTGCGAAGAAATAACTTGGACATTCTCGCTTGTCTTTTTGCCGGATTTCTGCGTTGCATCCTTGCTGCATAGCTTAATTCTGCTATGCACCTGCAGATGCGCCTTGAACTCCGACAAAAATCCTAAAGCGATAATTTGTCCAATTTATTTTTTCGCAAGCCCTAATAAAATAAATTAATGTTGAAAGGAGTACTAAATTTGGAACAGATAGAGTTAGAATTAAAATTAAGAGAAGGAATCGGTAAAGGTGTATCTAAAAAACTTAGAAAAGCAAAAAATATCCCGGGTATAATTTATGGGAATAATGAAGCTAACGTTAATGTTATTGCTGAAGAGACTTCATTTACCAAACTTATAAGCAAGCAAAAAGGGGAACACGCAATTTTGAATATTAAAATAAAAGATAATAGTGATTCAATTATTGCAGAAAAAAATGCCATTATTAAAAATTTACAAAGAGATGCTATTACAGAAGATATTATTCATGTAGATTTCCAGACAATTAGTATGGATAAAAAATTGCGGACAAATGTACCTCTTGTTGCGCAGGGAAAAGCAGAAGGAATAAAATCCTTTTGATCTTCTTTTTCCGTTGGAGAGTTCTCTCTTTTATCTTTTGGAAAAACTCGCTTGGTAAAAATTCTCTAGATTTTCTTCTTTTAATCATTTCTTTACTTGTAGACA
>JACRDZ010000204.1 GCA_016212735.1 Candidatus Firestoneibacteriota bacterium
AAGTTGCCTTTTATGCACATTTTCATGTTTTTCCATACAGGTTTTAATACATTCAGTAGGAATTGCACTTAAATTAATCCATTTTGTATAAGGTTCATGTTTATCAAAATCCCAGTCAGTATCTGCCATATATGACCAGCCTGCTAATAAAAGACATATAGAATCTCTTTCAAAATAAAATTCCTGACAAGACTTTTTTGCAGCGTCAACAAAATCATTCTTTGCACATTCATAAAATTTTTTATGTTCCTTTAATATTTCTCTTTGATTAGAGTCTATAGGATTGCAAGGTAATATATCTAATACTGGCAGTCGTCGATCTATTGCTTTATTTTCATCCCATATTAAATCTATTTTTAAAGTTGTATCAGAATTTACAATTATATCAGGTGTAATTGTTAAATCTTTTGCCCGTTGAAGTCCTCCTCGGACTTTTTCTGGATAACTGTTTCCCAATTCAATACTATATTTTCCAGAAGGTAACCCTTTAAAATAAAAATAACCTGTTGAATCTGAACATGCAAGTACAGAAATATGTAGTCCAGTTTTATTTGTTAATGATACAGTGACATTCATACCTATTCCTGTTGTATCTTTTACTGTTCCTGATAAATTAATTTTTCCTGGTTCGTTATAAATAAGTACTATACCTGATGTATCAGCAAAATCTCCTATATCAATATGCTGATTCGTTCTATATAGTAAATTAAATGCATATGTATAATCCGATGGACAATTTATAATAAATTCACCTTTTGTTAAAAACCTGTTTTCTATTTTAAATTCTCCATTAGCTCTAATAGGATATGAAGTAGCACTTTTAGATTCATTAGCAAAGATAACATCTCCCTCTTCCAACGGTGTTACACCATCACTTTTATATACTTTCCCTTTCATAATACTCACACTTTTTCTAACCTGCCAATTCAGATTAACAACATTTCTGCCTGGTTCAATTTGAACATCAATAAATGCTTTATCTGGTGATGTTTCTGGGTCACAAGTATATCGTCTTTCATCAGGAAAATTTTGAGGTAACTTTGCTCTTAAACTATATTTACCTGGCGGTAAATAATTTATTATATATTCCCCATTACTATTTGTTTGTGCTTTTTCGTCAATCATTTTACCTATGCTGTTTTCATTGTCATACGAGAATGCTTTAACTGTAACATCCTTTACAGGCATGCCATTATCTTTTCTAACAACCCTGCCTGATATAGACATATAAAACGCAGCATAAGTTCCAGTAGAAAATAGCAGAATAAATGTAAAAATTAAAATAAGACATGATTTTATTTGTCTCATGATTGTCTCCTCCAGATATTTATCTTAATTAATAATTTTCAATAAATTTTACCATAATAATCTGACATTTGTCAAATCTCTGCCTGTTTCGGAATAAACATAAATCCAGTTATTTATCACATCATATCTTTTATATTCTTTCCCAAAAACCACACTATTATTTACTCTTTCACCTATTACTTCAATCCCAATATTGCCATTATTATTTACAGTATTATTAATCATATTCTTTATTTTATTCGCACCAATCTGGGCAGCATAATTAATATTATTGGTGATAATATTATTTGATGTGTGAACGAGTAGATGGGTTAATGAGAGAATACGGAATAATGAGCACAAAATAAAGCAGGATAATAAATCGACAAAATGTTATACCAGAAAACTCCTTTTGTCAATAGAATTTTCTATTTCTGAAATATATCTTTTACTTTATCAAAAAAATTTTTTGTGAGAGGATTATTAGACTGCTGTCCGTCCAGGTTTGCAAATTCCTCCAATAGCTCCTTCTGTTTTGAAGAGAGTTTAGTAGGTGTCTCAACAATAATTCTAATATTCTGGTCCCCTGCACCAAAACCATTAACCAATGGGACGCCCTTACCGCGCAGTTTAAATATTTTACCATTTTGTGTACCAGCTGGAATTTTCAAATCTGTTTTTTCATTCAAAGTAGGGATTTCTATTTCTGCTCCTAACGCAGCCTGTACAAAACTTATTGGTACTTCACAATAAATATCATTATCCTGACGCTGAAAGAATGGATGCTCCTTTACAAAAAGCATAACATATAAATCACCATTTGACCCGCCATAATCTCCTGCATCACCTTCCCCATGAATTTTAAGTTTAAAACCAGAATCAACACCTGCTGGTATTTTAACCAGAATATCGGTTTTTTCTGATATTTTCCCGTTACCGCGGCATTCCGGACATAAATTAGCAATTGTTTTTCCTGTACCATGACATTGCGTACATGTACTGCTAATTGTTATAAAAGCCTGAGATCTTCTGATTTGCCCTGTTCCCTGGCAGGATGTACAGATTTTAATGCTTTTATCATCATATGCACCTGTTCCGCTGCAATGCGTGCATGTTCTCAATCTGCTAATCTTTATTTTTTTTTCGGTACCAAAGCACGCTTCCATAAATGAGATTTTGAGATCTACTCGTAAATCTGTACCTCTTTGTGCTGTATGATGATGTCTTCCATGAGATGCTGTCCCGCCAAAAAAACTGGTAAAAATATCGCCAAAGACTTCGTTAAAATCTGTGAAATCAGAAAAACCTCCACTGCTGCTGAATCCGTGACCATTCCCTGGCATAGCATGCCCGAATTTGTCGTAATATTCGCGTTTATGTGCATCACTTAAAACTTCGTATGCTTCATTAATTAATTTAAATTTTTCTTCTGCTTCCTTATTATCCTGATTTCTATCAGGATGATATTGCATTGCAAGCTTACGATATGCTTTTTTTATATCATCAGGACCGGCATTTTTATTTATTCCTAATAATTCGTAATAATCCTGTTTGCTGTTATTCAAAGATTTTATCTCCTTTTGCTCTTATTTCTTCTCATCATCTACCACTTCGAAATCTGCATCCTGAACATTTTCATCTTTTTGACCTTCTTTTGTATCTTTAGTATTTGACTGTTCCTTAGCGGCGTTTGCTTGTTCATTGCCAGTGTGTCCATGTTTCTGAGCAGCCTCTTGATAAAGCATTTCAGAAAGTTTGTGAGAAGCTGTATTTAACTCTTCCATTGCTTTTTTAACAGCATCAATATCACTGCCTTCCAGAGCTTTTTTAAGTTGAGCGATAGAATCTTCAATTTTTGTCTTTTCTTCAGCTCCTAATTTATCTCCATAATCTTTAACGGATTTCTGAACAGTATACATCAAGGTATCTGCCTGATTACGAATTTCAACTTCTTCCTTGCGCTTTTTATCTTCCGCTGCATGCACTTCAGCTTCTTTAACCATTTTTTCTATCTCATCTTTAGGAAGACCGCTTGTGCTTTCAATGCGGATTTTTTGTTCTTTACCTGTTCCAAGGTCTTTTGCTGAAACATGTACAATTCCATTAGCATCAATATCAAATGTAACTTCTATCTGCGGCATACCTCTTGGAGCAGGAGGAATTCCAACCAGGTCAAATTTGCCTAATGTTTTGTTATATTGTGCCATTTCTCTTTCTCCCTGCAGTACATGAATACTTACAGCAGGCTGATTATCTGTAGCTGTTGAAAATATCTGACTTTTACGTGTAGGGATTGTTGTGTTTCGTTCTATGAGTTTTGTAAATACACCACCAAGAGTTTCAATGCCCAGAGAAAGAGGTGTAACATCAAGAAGCAGAACATCTTTTATATCGCCCTGTAAAATTGCTGCTTGAATTCCAGCTCCGATACATACACTTTCCATAGGATCTATGCCTCTTTCGAGTTTTTTCCCAATATGTTCTTCCAGAAATTTCTGAATAATTGGCATTCGGGTAGGACCGCCAACCATAACAATTCTGTCAATCTGATCTGGTGTGAGCTTAGAATCTCTTATAGCATTATCCACTGGACCTGTACAACGCTCAACAATTGGAGTAACTAATTCTTCCAGTTTTGACCGCAGGAGTTTTAAAGCGAGATGCTGAGGTCCTTCATTTGTAGCGCTTATAAACGGGAGATTAATTTCAGTTTCAAGAACATTTGAAAGTTCAATTTTAGCTTTTTCTGCTGCTTCACGTACTCTCTGTATTGCCATTTTATCTTTACGTAAATCAATATTTGTACTTTTTTTAAAATCATCACAAATATAATTAATCAAAGCATTATCCATGTCTGTTCCGCCAAGCTGTGTATCTCCTGATGTAGAAATAACCTCAAAAACTCCCTGACCGAAATCCATAATAGTTACATCAAGTGTCCCACCACCAAGATCAAACACAAGTATTTTTTGTTCTTTTGTAGACTTATCCAAACCGAAAGCCAATGATGCAGCTGTTGGCTCGTTAATAATACGTATAACATCAAGGCCTGCAATTTTTCCAGCATCTTTAGTTGCCTGACGCTGATGATCGTCAAAGTAAGCAGGAACTGTAATAACTGCTTTTTCAACTTTATCACCTAAAAAAGCTTCAGCATCTCTTTTTATTTTCTGTAGTATATATGCAGATATCTGTTCAGGAGTATATTCTTTCCCATATATACGATAACGATGATTGGTTCCCATTTTTCTTTTATTTGCAATAATTGTACCTTCAGGATTTGTAATTGCCTGTCTGCGGGCAGGTTCACCAACCAGAAGTTCGCCTTTAGATGTAAAAGCTACATATGATGGAAAAGCTTTTCCACCCAGAGAAGTCCCTTCTGCAGAAGGGATAACCGAAGGTTTTCCCCCTTCAATTACAGCAGCAGCTGAATTTGAAGTTCCTAAATCTATACCAATAATTTTTGCCATAATAAACTACCTCCTTTAAATTTTTTAATCAGTCTTCTGTTTATCATCATTTTTTTCTTTATTTGAAATATTTCGGGAGACTTTAACTTTGGGATGTCGTAAAATTTTATCTCCCAGATAGTATCCTTTTTGTAATTGTTCAATAACACATTGATCAGGATGATCCTGACATTCTACCATTTGTACTGCATCGTGAATAACAGGGTCAAAATCTTTTCCTGTTGAATTTATTTCTTTTAATCCCTCCTTCTCTAAAACACATAATAAAGACTTATAACTCATATTAATTCCTTCGATAAAACTTTTAATACTATTTTTATTTTCATGTGATGGTATGCTTAAAAAAGCACTGTCAAAGTTATCCAGTACAGGTAATAATTGGGACATTAGCTTTTCATAAGCATATTGGCAGAATTCTGTCTTTTCACGAAGCGATCGTTTACGAAAATTTTCGAATTCAGCATGTAAACGTAGGATTTTATCATTATGTGATGATATTTCCTTATCCTTTTCTTTAATTATTTTTTCAAGTTCTTCAATTCTATCTTTTGTATTATTATTTTTATCTGAATCTTTTTTTAAAGGATTTTCTTCTTCTGAAGAGATATTATTTATTTCAATATTTTGAGATTCTTTAGAATCCAATTTTTCTTCCTGAGTTTCTGCATTTGAATGATTTTTATGAGACATAATTAATTATCTTCCTTTCTGCACTTAACTCCTTATTGGTTTTTTATTATATTATTTAATGCTTTTTCCAGCTGGAACGAAGTAAATTCAACAATTGAAAAAATTTTCCCATATTTCATTCTTGTAGGGCCTATAATCCCGATGGTCCCTGATGGGAATCCTTCAATTTTATATGTACATATTACTATACTGCAGTCCTGCATTTCTAAAATATTCGTTTCTTCTCCTATAAATACTTTTACACCATTTGTCCCATTTATCTTATCACATATTTTAATTAAATTCTTTTTTTCTTCCAATATTTTTAATATCTCTTTTGTTTTATTAATTTCTGAAAATTCTGGATGTTGAAGTATATTTGCTGTACCTTCCAGAAAAATATCGTTTTCATATTCTTTATCCAGTGTATTTTTAACAAAAATAGATGCTGATTTTAAAAGTTCAACATAATGAGATTTTGACATTTCATTATTAATTAAATTAATGAAAACTTCCCGGATCTGAAAAAGAGTTAATCCATAGAGTTTATCCGTTAAAATATTGGATATGTTATGCAATTCATCAGACGATATATCTGAACTTATTTCAATAATTTTATTTCTAATAACATTTGAATTAGTTATAAGTACAATTAATACTTTTTTAAGTGAAACAGATATAAATTCTATTCTTTTTATTATACTTTTAGAGATACTTGGACTTACTGCTACACCTGTACAATTTGAACTTTCTGATAACAACTTGGAAGTAAGATGAAAAATTTCGTTACTGAATTCGTTTATTTTTTCTATGGTATAATTTTTTTGAATTTCTTCTTCTTCCTGTTTTGTTAATTTAGAACGATCCATTAATGTATCTACATAATATCTGTATCCTTTATGTGTTGGTATTCTGCCAGCAGAAGTATGCGGCTGCATTATAAGTCCAAGTTCTTCCAGGTCATTCATAACATTACGTATTGTTGCCGGACTTATGCCCAGTTTATAATGTCTCGCAATATTACGTGAACCAACAGGTTGAGCTGTTTTAATATAATTTTGGACTATTGCCTGTAATATTTTTTTACTTCTTTCATCAAGATTTATATCCATTTTCAAATTTCCATACATTATTGTTAGGTTGCTAAAAGCATCAACTTAAATCACAAATTACAATTACCAAATTACAAACAAATTCCAAATACAAATATACAAATCACAAATAAATTCTAAACATATCAATCCAAAACATCAAAAGTTTTAACTTTAAATATTGTAATTTTGATATTGTTTGGATTTTAGAATTTGTTATTTGGAATTTAATGACTAATTTCATTACACTTTCAAATTCCTATACATGAACTTTATTAGCACTCTCATCTATAGAGTGCTAATAATTTAACATTGTTAAATCAGTTTGTCAAGGAAAAATTATTTTAACTATTTAGCTTCACTAACAATACTCTCTATTGCTAAATTAAGATTATTTTTAACTTTTATATCTATCTTATCATCTTCAGAAAGTTTTAATAATTTATCTAATAATGTTATATCTCCACATTCCTTACTCATTTTTGCAACTTCGATCTGACAATCATTTGGTAATTTTTGGAAATCCGTAAAGAGTATTGGGAGAGCTTCTTTAACTTTCATTCTGCCTAATGCTCTAACTGCATCTATATATCCCTTTTTTGCAAGTAAAATTAGATAATCAACTGTAGAAGGATCATTAATATTTCCAAGTGCGAATGCAATCTCCTGTAAAATCTGATCTCCAGATTCTTTATCAATAAGTGAAATAATTATAGGTACCGCTTCCTTTTCTTTTAAAACACCAAGAGTATGGATTAGAACTTTTTTTAAGTAATTTTCCTGTCCCTGAGCAGAATTATAATTTATATCTGAGGAAGAAATAAAATACACACCATCATTTACATCTTTTAAAATTTTCATCAAATAAGGGATTATTATTTTATCATTTATTTCCTCCATGACCATACATAAAAATATCGTTTTGCTTATTTTCTTTTCTTTTGTAAGTTCCATAAGAGAATCAATTGATGATGGGCCTATTAAAGCATAACACATAACCAGATCCTCATATAAAATCAAGTCAACTTCATCTGTCATTTTCTTTGTATATTCTTTTAAAGCAGGTATAGCTGGCTGACCAATTTTCCCGATTATCAAAAGAATCTGCTTCCTCATTTTAACATTACTTTCAATTTCTTTTATTAAAAAGGGTACAGCTTCTATTCCCATGTTTATTAGATCTGTCTGAGCATTTAAGGACACATTCCAGAAATTTATTTTTAATTTTTCTATTAAATTTTTAATTCTGTCTTCTTTAGTATTTTCTAGTGATAAAATTATTCTTTTTTGTTCAGGAATTGTTACTTCAATGTTCTTAATACTAATTTTTTTGTCTATAATAATCATTACTGGGCCAGGGATACCTTGAGATTTAATATAATCGTTTTCTATATTTTTTTCTTCAAATATCATTGTGTCAAAATGCAATATATTTATACCATTTATATCCGGTATATTTACTATTATTTCTAAAGGGAAATCTAAAGCAACCCATCCGTTTAAAAGTTCAACATTTTGCGGTTTACCTATGAAAGATAGTGATGTTTTTATATTTTCGTTTTTTGAAATTATATAAGCTGTTTTTTCGACATAAAGTCTCTTTTCAATCATACTTTGTTTACTAACTTTTCCCAGATTTATAATAAAATTAATTCTTGATAATGCATTACAATACTGATTATAATTAGATATATATATGTAATTATCTTTTATCCCCTGAATATCTATTTTTTGAATCTTTTTTATATCTTTTTTTATTTCTGAAAAAAATAGAAATATTCCGGGTTGCGTATATGTTTTTCTAAAATCAGAGGAATCTACTGCATAAGGGATACCATTAAAAGTAACTTCAGTTATTTCATTATATCTAATACTAAGTTCCTGAGAAACAATTGTATCAACACCAATTTCACCTTCATTATCCAGCCACCCATAACCAAGTACAACTTCAATTTTTACTGGTTCAGACAAAGAAGTAGTTAATGCTACTTTTACACTATTTTGTGATAACCATGCTAATGCAATTATTCCATCTATTTTGTCAGGATAAGAGATTTCCTGATCTTTGCTTGTTTTTTCATCAATATAAAATCCATCATTTTTTAGATAATTATATATATCTTGTTGTATTTTAAATATATCAGATTGTATTTTCTCATTATCTTTAATACTTTTTGCATATTTTTTTTCAAAATTCTGTAATTTTAAAACAGTATCTTCATATTTACTAACAGCTTCTTTAAAATTTCCATTAAAATGTAATTCGAACGCATCTCTTTTAGCTAAATTTAAGATAGATAAATCTTTTTGTATATTAGTTGTGTCTTCAGCTTTAATTATAGATAAATTTAGCATAAAAATAATTATCAATATAACTATTTGTTTTATATTTGATAATTTTTTGTACATTCTTTACCTCTGTTTTATATATTTTATATTTTCATATTAATATTATACTACTATGTACAAAATATTTGCAATAAATAATCAATGTATTTAATATATACTTTACTTTAACCAAAAAAAGTCAGTTAACTTGAGTACTTTAAGTCAGGGAAGAGTTTTATAACGGGTTGTGCGAATAGTTTCTAAAAGACAATGGATATAATATCTTATTAATCAAGCCATTAATAAACAATCTTTACTCAAGTTGACTGAGTTTTTTATCTGTTTTGAGTAAAAAACACATTAAGAATCTTTATTTATTTTACTCCTACATCTTTTAATTCAAAAAGAGAATAAGGTGTATAACGGGCTATTCCAAATACTTTTTGTTTTAAAGCTAAATTTTCTGCTTTTTCACTTTCTTTAATTTTCTGCATTTTCACATCTTCTGCTGTTAGAAAATCGAATATAGGTAGATCCTCTTCAGCTTCAATATTTACTTTCTTTGGTTCAAGATCATAATTTTCCTTGTCATATATTTTTTTCTTTATTTCATATTTTGTATCTTTACCCCAGTAATTTTCAATCGCATAAAACTCCTTCCACCAGTCCCATATTTTTAAATCAAACTCAGTATTATCTTTAATATTATTAAAAGTCACCTTAAAATCTCTATAATCCTTTTCTGCAAAAATTCCTATTTTATTTCTTTGTATTATGTTTCGATATATCATAGGACATGATTCATTAATAAAAATCCCGAATTCTATATTTTCCTGAATATTTGAATTTGCTATTGTTGGATAAGAATATCCTATAATTTTTATCCCAATTTTATTATTTTCAATAATTGCATTAATAATTTTCGGCGCAGACATATCTTCACAACTTATTCCTATATCATTATTATTTATATAATTGTCCAATATTTTTGCCTGTGTCGCATCTATGCAAAAAATACCCTGTTTATTATTTTCTAAAGTATTTTTTGTTATTTCAGGACTGCATGCTTTAAGATATATTCCAGATCCTCCATTATTCTCTATTTTGCAGTTACTTATTGTCCCTACACAATCTCTGTCAATATGTATTGCATCATTTTTCATTAATTCAAAAGTTGAATTATCTATTACTGTATTATCAGATTCAATCCATAACCCATAATCTGCATTTGAAAAATAGCAATTTCTAAATATATTTTTCTTATCAGTTGGATTTCTGTCAATTTTTATCATTGACCAAGAACCAGATTCTCCATGTTCTTTTTTAGATGTGAATATAATAATATCATCTTTTTTACCTTCTGCAATAATATTTCCTTTTACAACAAGTCCTCCTTTACTTACTACTTTATCTCCTCTTGTAAAATCTGTAAATAAAAGCTTTACTCCTGGCTCTATTATTAAAAGAGCTTTTCTATCAATAATTAATTGTCCTACAATATAATATGGACTGCCATCCTTTGTCAGAGTTTTATTTTCATAAATAATTCCTGAGAGAGTATCAGCCTGTACAGATTTTAAATATGTTGTTTTTTGAGAAAAAACATCTGAAACCAGTTTTTCATCATTTCTGAATTTTACATAAATAGTCTTTTCTCCTGCAATAGGAGTTACCATGAATTTCTTAATATTATTAAAAGGTTCCCACATCGAACCTTCAAACTTTTCGTTATTTTCACTTATCATCATTTGATAAGCTCCTTTTCCTTCCATAAGAAGTGTTATATCAGGATTTATTGTCATGTCGCCTTCTTTTATCTTGAAATTAACAGAATTATAGAAATCCATGGTTTTTTGTCTGGTATCAAAAAAGAAAACCTTATCTGATACAGATTCCATAACATTTCTTATAACTCCCTCTGCATTTTCCACAGTAATAAGCAGCTTCCCTCCCATTTCTTTAGTAAGTTTTATATTTTCAATTGTATAAGTATCATTTTCAACATATATAGATGTAAAAATACCATTATCCGGGATTTTCGGACTTTCACCTCCATCAATATTAATCATTTTTATTCTTGGAGTTATATTAGGATTTAGTGTTTCACTGAAAACAACACTCAATGCAAAATCATCAGTAATTTTTACAGGTTCGTGGTAAATATATTTTCTAACACGCGGTTTAATAAGATCTTCAGGTGTATATATTTTTTTTATGTCTGTTTTATTTTCATTTTCATCCTTAAATTGTACATATAGATAATCCATTACACTATCCTGAGGAAATTCATAAGTAAAAGTTGATTCATAACGCTGCCATTTTTCATGTTCCAGAAATTTATCTAATCCAATCTTTAAAAATTTTGCCCTTTCAATTTTCATTTCTATAAGAAGCTTGGGTAATTTACTCTTATTTTCAATTGGCTTTATAGATAACACAAATGGAGGCAAAGGAAGCTCTACTACTCCTGAAACATTCCCTGATTTATCTTCAAATTTTATAAATATTTTTGTGTCTTTAATATCAAGCGGGAAATTAATTTCTTTACGATATTCTTCCCATTTAGCACCTTCAAAATTCTTATTATTACTGATAATATACTTCCCCGGACTTTTATTATTTAAAACATTTTCACCAACAAGACCTAATACTGCAGTATATTTATCTGTTTCAATATCCATTGAAATAGACTGCACAATTGCTGCTTTGCCTGCGAATTCCAGTCTTCTTTCTTTTTCAAATTTCTCCATTCTTTTAGCTTCAATATTTGCTTCTTCTTTCTTTTTTTCTTCAAGTATTTTTTCTGCCTCTTCAATTGCTTTAACATCACGGCCTAAACGACGAAGCATTTCTTCCTGTTCGAGATGTACTGTTGCGAGATGACATATATTGCATAACTGCCAGCTTTCATTACGAACTCTTAAAAAACTATTTTTACCATCACCTTCAACCTTTTGTACATAAGCTCCAGATGCTGAATCCCAGGGATGTTTTTCCAGAGGGTTAAGCGGGTCCCATTGATGTTCATTATGACATGTCGAACATGTTACAACTTTTTTCTTAAAAGCATCGCCTTTATCCATTTCCCCATCTTCATTATATAACATGAAATTAAATTTTTTATCAGGTATTTGCAGTTTCATTGTTTCTTTTAATGTTCCATTTTTTGCAATAAAATCATTCATCTCTTCATCAGTAGGGAAACTTATAATTTTATGATGGAGTTGTAATTTCTTTTCTTCTGCAACCCCTCCTATACGATGACATCCATAACAAACCGGACTATAAATCAATCCTTTTGAATCAGGGGGGACATTTTTCGAAGATATATATATCGAAGCGCCCTGATGCGATCTATGGCATGCTGAACATAATCCTCCGTCATAAACTGTTTCACCCATCATATTTTTTTCCCGCGGAGCAGTAATACGCATATCATGATCTGTACCGATTATAGTTTCTTTTTCTGTATGGCAGTCTAAACATAATGATGTTGTCGAGTCATTAGCTTTTCGTAAAAAACTTGTTCTTCCATCACCTTCCAGCCCTTTTGCCAACTTTGCTTTCTCAACAACATGATTACCTTTTTCAATTTTATCATCAGGATCACGGTCCAATACTCTCGCAAATACTTCCAATGTCTGTGAAAACGGATTTACTTTATCTACTATGCATCTTGCAATAATCTTACCTTTTTTAAATATTACATATTGCTGTCCAACTTCAGGTTTAAACCTGTCAATAGTATCAATATATACAAAAGCTCCTGATGGATAACCAACTGTGCCTATAACTTTTTCTCTTATATTTTCAAAACTGAATAATCCTTTACTTAAAACATTTCTCCTGTACTGAGTCGGGCTCCATTGATGTGAATAATGACATGTAACACATGTAATAAGTCCGTCTTTATCTTTTTTCCCTTCTTTTGTATATAAAGGCAATGTTGTTGTACGTCCTTTTCCCATTTTTATTCCAATAGGATGCGTATATTTCCCTATCTTTGATTCTGCACATTTTCCTTCCCAATGACAGCTATGGCATAATTGAGTAATATAATCTTCCCCTGGACCTAAAGGCTTACCCCAGCGTCTTATATCATTTGCATTATGCATAATATGACAGGCAGCACATGCACCTGACATCCCAACAGTTTCCTTATTAACATTTTCCTCATCTGGCACTGTAACAAAAAGATCATGATCCGTATTTATAACCAGGCCTTCATGCTGATGACAATCCACACATAAAGCAGAAACTTTACGGTTATCCAGACGCAGGAAACTATTAGTCCCATCTCCTTCTGTCTTTTTTCCCGGACCTCCGCTGTCCAAACCTGGAGTCCAGCGATGAGGGTCATGACATGTATTACACGTAATTTTCCCATCAATTTTTTTCTTGCCCAGCTCATCATATAAAGGTAAACTTGTTGGTAAACCTGCTTCCTGCTGTGTAATATTTATAGGGTGGTTAAATCCTTTAATTTCTTTTTTCTCAGAAATACCTCCTTTAGTATGACAACTTAAACATAAAGCTGTAAGGAGATCTTTATCTGTTTTACCAGGGACTTTTGCCCAGAGTTTAATCTCCAGAGCATTATGTGTAAGATGACATGATCCGCATGGTCCTGAATCTGCAACAGTTTCTCCTGTAACATTTTTTTCCTTTGGTGCAGTGATATTCAAATCATGCTTGGTCCCTGTGATAAGAACATTTTCAAAATGGCAGTTTCCACACAAAGCTGATTTTCTATCATTAGGAATACGAAGGAAACTATTCAAAACAGTTCCATTAGTATCTTCTCCAGGCCCAAAATCTTTTTTAACAGGATCCCATAAATGCGAATCATGACAGGTTGAACATGCAATGTTGCCATCAGGATTTTTTTTACCTCGAATATATAAAGGCAAAGAAGTTATTACTCTCCAGTCAGTGATAGGAGTATCACATGTATGACTGTGTGCTCCGGTAAGCTTTTTTTCACCCATTTTCCCTTTACTATGACAGCCAATGCAAATAAGCGTCATAACACTGTCACCTGGAGGAATATTTTCACGTGCCCATATAAAAGGGCCGCTGCCATTATGAATAAGATGACATGCGCTGCAAATTCCATCATCTTTAATAGATTTCCCCAGGGAATTTTTCAGTTCAGTTTTTGGTATGTTAGGTATTTTTTCTACAACTGCCATATCATGTTCGGTTTTCTCAACCTTAAATTTATTTTCATGACAATCTTTGCAGAAATTTGACGTATTATCTTTTGTCCCTCTTAAAAAACTATTTAATCCTGTTCCCTCCAGGTTAGACTTCGGACGATCATCTTTATCCTTTGGGTTCCATTGATGTACATTATGACATGTCCCGCAGGTAACGAGTCCTGCTGTATTGTAATATTTTTCAATATCTTTCCCTGTTTTCAAAGCATCCAGTAATTTTTTATTAAAAAGCCTTTTGCCGCTCGAATCATACAGCGGATATTGTGTTGTCCCATCAACAAGTTTTATACTCCTGCCTGTTGGATGGTCATATTTATTCATAGGTTTTTTTTCACCACACTGCTCTTTAATATGACACGATATACATATTTTTGAAATATTATCCATATTCTCAAGTTCAGGGGGTATCTTTTTTGCCCATATTTTCGGCCCTGTACCATTATGCATAAGATGACATCCTGAACATGTTCCATCTTCCATTGCTGTTTTACCCTGAATATTTTTTTCAGTACGTCCTGATATTTTAAGATCATGTTCAGTATCAAGTACAACTGCTTCACTCTGATGACATTCCTTGCATAAAGCATTCTCTATATTTCTTTTTCTTAAAAAACTATTTCGTCCGTCACCTTCAGTATCAACTTTGTTCCCTGTATTTTTATCTGTTGGATCCCATTGATGCACATCGTGACATGTAGCACACATTACCTTACCTTTTCTTTTAGACTTATCAATAATTTTTTTACCATCAATCAAAATAAATGAATCATAAACTCTGACACCTTCTCCAAGAAATAATGGCAGATCTGTTTCTCCTGTAACTCTTTCTATATCAAAATTTGTCGGATGGCTGAAAATTCCAACCTGTTTCTTCTCTGCTACTTTTCCTTTATCATGACAGCTTATACATAATCTCCCAACAGGATCATCACCCTGTTTCATTTGGGAAATATTACGAGCCCACACTTTAGCTCCTTTTCCGCCATGAGCAATATGACATGCACCGCATACGCCGGATTCTCTGACACGCTGTCCTTTAATATTTTCTTCTTTTGGAGCAATGATAATCAAATTATGTTCATTATTTTCCACCATTTGCTGTTCCACATGACATACAACACAAATATCGCTTGATTCAATAGTCTGCATTAATAAAAGCATTGTCCCTTCCCGGGATTTATGGACACCATGACAGGTATAGCAAATTATTTCCCCTTTAAGCCCTTTTCTACCACCTGCTTTAATAATTTTTTCTGGTATTTCCAATTTACGAGGTTTTATATTTACAGGATGTGTACTTAAAATGGCTGCTTCAGTTAATGTCCCAACATTTACATTTAAATGACAATAACCGCAGATTCTGGAATTTTCATCTGTTATTATAAGATTACTGGTCCCTGGTTCTCCTCCATGAGTTTTATGACATGTAGAACATATAATAATAGGTTTATCTTTTCTTCTGCCTAACTTCCCCCCTTTTTTTAAAATTATTTTTGGTATATCAACTTTACGGCTTGTTATGTTAACAGGATGAATTCCTTTTGTTTCAGCTTCTTTAATAGTTCTCGCAATTTTATTTGTATGACATTTTTCACATATACGATTATTTCTGTTTGAGTACACTAATAAATATTTTTTCTTTGCTTTAGCTGTATCAGTGATTTTTGAAGTATCCAGGATCTGTAATGTGGTTTCCCATTGAACACTTTTTATTCTGGTTGAATCTATATTTTTTGTGGAATCAATTTCCTCCAATTTTTTCAATTCAGTAATCCCCAACACCAACATATCTTCTTCCTTATCATCTGATCCTGTATTGAAATTATTATGTGCATTATGACAGCTGTTGCATGTTATTTTATTTTCATAGAGTTTTATTCTGGATTGCGGTTCAATTTCCATTCCTTCGGAAAGTTTTATCCCAATAGGATGTGTCCCTATATTGGTCTTACCTTTACCTGTCCCAAATTCTGAAGGATGACATTTTGCACAGAACTGGCCTATTTCATTGTGTTCTACAAGTAAATACTGAGATCCTTTTGCTCTGTGGGGAGTATGGCATGTACGACAGACAATATTTCCTTTAAAATTTAACACAACAGTAGTTGTTTCCCCCCAAAAAAGAGGTATAACAGCTTTTTTAGCACGAATATTAACAGAATGAGTCTCTATACCTGAACCCCCTAATTCAGGTTTTGACGGATTATCAGTATGACATGTTTCGCATAAAAGAGAAGTACCGATTCCTTCTCCCTCGTTTCTTCTAACTAAAAGTTTTTCTCCAGGGGCAGATCCATGAATTACATGACATGTCTGACAAATAATAATGTCTCTACCCTGTTCATCTTTTCCAAATTTACTGCCAGCGGCTTCCAATATTTCCGGCTTTTTCTGGATAATTCTCATTGATGGATGATTACCTGTTTGAGCATCTCCTGTTTTTGTCCTATGACATTCTCTGCATAAAGAAGAATTAATATTTAGCATTCTGAGCCAGCTTTTACCTTCAATTGTATGAGGGCTGTGACATGTACCACAATATATCATGCCGTTTTTTATGGGAAATCCCTGAGGAATTTTTATTTCAGAAGAAGGTTTTACGTCTGTCTTATGTCGCTGTCCATTCCATGTTATATACCGTGAATCATCAACAGAACCATCATGACAGCTGTAACACATTAAATCATTTGCTACTCCAAAATCCAATGCAGGATATTCTTCTTTGAATTCTATGAGTCTGTTTTCTTCGTAAGGAAGAAGCGGATTTTTATATATATGACATCTTAGGCATTCTTCATCTGTTATCTCAATAGCAAAAGTTGAATGGGAAGATAATATTAAAACAAAAAAAAGTATAATTATAGGAATAATTACACTGGTTTTTTTTTGCATAAAAAATATTGCTTC
>JACRDZ010000202.1 GCA_016212735.1 Candidatus Firestoneibacteriota bacterium
ATATTATTGAAAGTAAAAAAGAATTAACAGCTACTTATGAGCAGTTAAATACACATATTCAGGAAATTGAGATGACAAACACAGAAGTAACTAAATTATATGAAGAGGTGGAAAAAGCTAATGTGCAGTTAAGCAACAAAGTCAAGGCTCTTTCTATTCTGCATGAAGTCGGGAATGCTATTAATTCAGTACATGATCTTAATAAACTCCTGAATTTTATAATTATTTGCGCTACTGAAGAATTACAGGCAGACACAGGATCAATAATGATCTTAAATAAAAACAAAAACGAATTGGAAATAAAAATAGCAAAAGGATTATCAAAAGAGACTATTCGCTTAAGCAAAATAAGAATTGGAGAAGGTATCTCCGGCTGGGTTGCGAAAATGGGAGAACCTCTGCTTATAAATAATATTGAAGAAGACCCGCGATTTCATACTGTTAATCGAAGCAATTATAATACTAAATCTTTCCTATCAGTCCCATTAAGAATTAAAGATAAAATAATAGGTGTAATAAATTTAAGTAATAAAAAGTCTAATGAAAATTTTTCCCAGGCTGATCTGGAATTTTTAATGACACTTGCAAATCATGCTGCTATTTCCATAGAAAACGCACAGCTTTATCGTAATATAAGGAAAAGTTATTTTGATACTATTAGCGCTCTTGCAATGACAATTGAAGCAAAAGACCCTCATACACGCGGACATTCAAAACGAGTTACAGAATATGCTGTATCAACAGCGAAAAAGATAAATCTGCATCCAAGCAGAATAGAAGTAATAAGATATGCTGCAACATTGCATGATATAGGGAAAATAGGCATCAGTGAAAAAATAATATCTAAAAAGAATACTCTTTCAAGTGAAGAGTTTGCAATGATAAAAAATCATCCATTAATTGGAGAGAGCATTATAGAACCTATAGATTTCTTGCAATCTGTTAAACCGATAATCCGATATCACCATGAACGTTATGATGGTTCAGGTTATCCTGATGGAAAAACAGGGGAAGAAATACCAATTGAAGCACGTATACTTTCTCTTGCTGATTCATACGATGCAATGACTTCAGACCGGCCATACCGCAGCCGTTTATCTCACCAGGATGCTTTAATGGAAGTAATCCGTAACTCTGGAACGCAATTTGATCCATTTCTCAAAGAGAAATTCTTGGAGATTTTTTAGTACTTTTTAATTACATATACACCTAAATATTATGAAAAAGATAACATTAATCTTTTTTTATATATTTTATTCAATATATACAGTAAATGCATCTACTTTTATCCCCTATGATAATAGTGTATTATCTAATATTGATAGTAGCTGGATAGAACCTTTCGAGTATTATATTACAGGTAATATTATTAGTGTTTTAAGTGATAAAATTGAGATAGATATTGGAATAGAAGACGGAATACAACATGGTTTAATATATGATATATATCAAAATAATCGAGCAGTTGGTAAAATAATTATTACAAAAATCAATAATGATTATTCATCAGGATATATTTATGAAAAAAGCAAAAATCCTTTTGAAAGAGATCAAGTCCGTTTTTCAGGTATGATTGATATAGATGAAAATCCTTCCTATTTAAACCGAATTTATATTAAAGTCATCAGTAAAGTTACATTTATTGATGAAAGTGGACTTTGTTTTATAGAAGGGGATAAAAATTCAAACATAAAAAAAGATATGCATTTTGATATATTAGATAATAGCGGGAAAATATCCGGTGAAATAGAAATTATTGATGATTCAGGTAAAGATAATATAATTGTTGCTCAAGTAACTAAAACATATAATAAAATTCAAATAGGAGATAAAGCAGTAAGTCAACCGCGTAACAATAAACACTGGATGGAATTTGCTGCTCAGCTTGAAAAAGATGAAAAAAATATTCTTGATGCTATTTTTGCTTATGAAATGGCTTTAAAACTAAGTAAAGAGCATCAAGGGTACTTAAAAAATAAATTGTTAATTTTGGTTACTCAAAAAGCAATGCAATATGAACAAAAAGAACAATACGATAAAGCGTTTATAATTAGAAATAAAATTTTAGGTTTTACGAAAGAGACAGATAATGAGTATTTTGAATTAAAAGATAAGATACATCAGTTAGCCAAGGAAAACTGGAGTGCAAGATTATATTTTCAATGTATTAAATATTATGAACTTCTTGACAAAGAAGACCTCTCGGTAAAATATTTATCTTTTTCTTATAATGGACTTGGTTATGAGATGCTAACAACTAATCCTCTTCTTAGTATTTATTGTTTTAAAAAATCTGTGAAACTTATACCAGGCAATACAAAAGCATGGAAAAATTTAGCTGAGATTTATGAAGTAAAACAGGATTATGATAGTGCAATAGAAAATTTCGAAAAACTATATTTAAATTCTTCAGATGAGGAAGAAAAAAAATGGACACAAAATAGAATAGATAGTCTAAAACTTAAAAAGGGAAATATTATACCCAATATAATTTTTAGTGATTTAAATGGTAAAATAATTAATCTTTCAGATTATAAGGGAAGCGGGATTTTATTAGTATTTTGGAAAAAAAATCATCAAATATCAGATGAAAATATGGAATTTATTAACACGTATCTTGATACTACAGGCAGAAATAAAATTGCTGTACTTCTTATAAACAATAATGACAATTTAGAGGAAAATATTATAAAGGAATATATTAGAGAAAAGAATATTAACAATCTGGAAGCAGTTATCCCTAAAAAAGACATTTCGAATATTTTCCCTGATATATATAAAGTGTCTTTTATGAATATTTTACTGGATACAAAAGGCAAAATAATATATCAAAAGGAAGAAATATTTGGAGATGAATTGGAATCACTTATTAAAAATTTAGAATAATACTGCAATATATAAGGAGGTTTTTTATATGAATAAACGATTTATTGCTATAACATTATGTTTATTTTTTTTATTATGGACAGGATGTGTTTATTTGCCTTCATTGTCACAGGAGATTATTCACAATATCAAATTAAACGAGATTTCTTATAATTTAAAAGCTTATATCCCATCTGAAGTATTAGCATATGGAGGTAGTGTTCAGATAACATCTGCAACAATATCTGACTTTTTTTCATTATTGCCTGCTTTTACCATAAAGACTGATAAATATTATAAAACAGGCGGGAAAATTAATCTGGAATTGCCTGTCCCAGAACGACTTCAGTCTTTAATTTATTCCGGAGCCTTAAATAAAATTTCATTATGCAGTTTTAATTTTTCCACAGGACGCTGGGAAAAAATTCAAACGCAGTTTGATTCTGCAAAAAACATATATCAAGGTATTATCCCATTCTTAAAAGAAGAGAATATAGATACTTCAAAAACTAAAATTTTTATTAGTCTGGCTTTGCCAACAAAACAAGGTTTAATAACAGATTTATATCAGCAGAATAAATTAGTTAAAAGCGAACAGGGGAGCCTTGAAAATATTTTTGATACAACAAAACGAGAAAAAAACTGCATTATTATTCATGGATTTACTTCAAATATTGATAATATGTTTGACCTGTTTAAAACTATACAAAGTAAAAATTATTATAATAATATAATTTATTATCAATACGCCAGTGGTGATAACATAAAGAACAATGCAGAATGGCTGGTAAAGAAGATTGGTCAAAATTCAAAAATACAGTTTGATATAATTGCACACAGTATGGGTGGATTAGTCGCACGTTATGCAATAGAAAATCTGGGAATGGATAAAAACACAGATAAATTTATAATGATAGGGACACCGAATAACGGTGGAAATTTTACGGAATTTGCATCGGTTTTATTTCCTGACGTTGTTGATGCTCTTATAAAGAGCTTTCCCGGTGCAAATGATCTTATCACAGGTTCGAGTTTTTATTCTATAAATAAAGATTATAAAAAGGAAAATATAAAAACAAAATATTATTGCCTTGCAGGAGATATTGGCGGAGACAGACTTGTTAAATCCGATATCTGGGTAAGTGTTGCCAGTGCAACTTTTCTTCCAATGGAAACTGAGCTTGGATTTGAAAGAGATTTTACGCAGGGACAGGAATTGGTTACAATTTCAGGCTGGAAATATTATAAACCTTCAAAAGATAAATTTAATATGCAATATGAACATTCCAACCTCTGCATAGAAAGTAATTCAAATGGAATAGGAGAACAAGTCGCGGAATGGATTAGAGAGAAATAATATAAAGGAAACTATTTCTAATGAACATGAATAATTTCAGTAAAAAAATAGATAACCTTAATACATCTATTCAATATATAAAAGGTGTAGGTCCGCAAAGAGCAATGTTTTTAAAAAAATTAGGCATAACTTGCATCCACGATCTTTTATATTTTTTCCCGCGTGATTATGACGACAGACAGAATATAATTCCTATTAATAAGCTTTCCATCGGACAGAAAGCAGTTATTCATGGTAAAGTATTAAGTGCAGGTGAATATATTCCACGCAGCGGTAGTGTAAAACATATTTTTAAAATTATTTTAGGTGATAATTCCGGATTTATAGAAGCAATCTGGTTCAACCAGCCATATCTTAAAAATATTTTTAAAAAAGATTCAGATATAATCCTGATAGGAAAAATAGAATACAATAAATTCCATAGACTTCAAATAAATTCTCCTGAATATGAAATAATAGAGCCGGATGACGAATCAGAAGACTCATTAAATAATAATGTTAATTCAGGAAGAATTGTCCCTATATATAATCTTACAGAAGGATTGACTCAGAAATTCTTACGTAAAACAATAAATATTTTATTAAATCAATATGCGCATATCCTTCCAGATATAATACCTGAAAATATAAAAAATAAATATAATTTTTATCCCCTTTTAAATGCATTAAATGAAATACATTTTCCGTCTTCCTTTGATGTTTTAAAAAAAGCAAGAGAGAGATTAATATATGAAGAATTTTTTATTCTGGAACTGGGATTGGCTAAAAGACGCGCAGGAATTAAAACATTGCCTGGAATAAGTTTTAATATTAATTTAAATTTGATAACAGGTTTTACGCAATCACTGCCATTTGAGCTTACAAGTGCTCAAAAAAAGGTTTTAAAGGAAATATTTGATGATATGCAGTCTTCACGTCCAATGCTTAGACTTCTAGAGGGAGATGTCGGATCAGGGAAAACAATTATAGCTATTTTTGCTATGCTTGCAAGTTATGCCAATGGGTATCAATCTGCAATTATGGCTCCAACAGAGATTCTGGCAGAACAGCATTACAATACTTTTTGCAGACTATTAAAAAATACTGATATAAAAATTGCTTTTCTTGCAGGAAAAACTAAAAAAAGTGAAAAAGATAAACTCTATGAGGCAATTACCAGTGGAGAAATAAATATTTTAGTAGGTACGCATGCTTTAATAGAAGAAAAAGTTAATTTTCAAAAATTAGGATTTGTTGTTATTGACGAACAGCATAGATTCGGAGTTATTCAGAGAAATGAATGATCTCGTAAAGGATTAAATCCGGACATACTTGTAATGACAGCTACACCAATACCAAGAACACTTGCAATTACACTTTATGGAGATATGGATGTTTCTATAATCAATGAATTACCTCCGGGACGTATTCCTCCTATTACAA
>JACRDZ010000203.1 GCA_016212735.1 Candidatus Firestoneibacteriota bacterium
ATCCCCCAATTTTTGACATAGTCCGTTTTAATATCCCGAGGTTTTTATACAATGGGTGAGATACAGGTTTATTTTTTATTGCCTGACTGAAAGCCTTTTCTAATTCGCTGTCAGAAGCACCTTCTCTAAGAGTTTTTTTCAAATCTATTTCTGAATCAGAAAAAAGACAACTTCTTAATTTTCCGTCAGATGTTAATCTTAATCTATTACAATGTGAACAAAAATCTTTTTCCAGACAATCAATGAAACCTATAGAGCCTTTTGATCCATTAATTTTATAATATGTGGCAGGACCGCTGCCTGTAATTTTTTTTGATGGGAATAATTCTTTGATTTTATTTTTTATCTCCTGAGATGAAATATATTTTTCAGAAGACCATTTTTCTCTGACACCAACAGGCATAAAACCAATAAAACGCAAATGTAACGGCTGTTCATTTGTTAAACGAACGAAATCTTCAATTTCATCATCATTTATGCCTTTTATTATTACAACATTAATCTTTACAGGGGTAAACCCTAAATTCAGTGCCTTTTCAATTCCTTGCGAAACACGGTGGAATTCATCTCTATGAGTTATCATTTTAAATTTTTCTTTTTGCAAAGTATCCAGACTTATATTTATACGTCTTATTCCCAGTTTATATATTTTTTCTGCGTATTCTTCAAGCAGAATTCCATTTGTAGTAATTCCTATATCTTTTATCCCTGGAATATGTACAATCCTTTCCATGAGTCTAAGAAAATCCTTTCGGACAAAGGGTTCTCCTCCTGTTATTTTTATGCGGTTTATACCCTGTTTTACTGCAAAATTAATGATTTTTATAATTTCATCAAAATTCAGGATTTCTGATGATGCTATCTGTTCAATACCAACGAGAGGCATGCAGTATTCACATCTTAAATTACAGCGATCTGTTATAGAGATACGGAGATAATTTATCTGACGGCCGAAACTATCTTTAATATCCAGCATAATTTTTTCCTACACCCGGGTTATTATGTCAAATTTGCTATCTTTTTATAATTTCTTATTATCTTGTTGCCGATAATTACCATTATAACCTTTATTAATCTACTTTTATGGATTATTATTTGTTTCTTAAATTATTATAATAGAATGGTATAGATTATTCAATTTATTTAAATATTTTCCCATTTAAATATTTTTCTTGACTTTAAATTGAAAATATAAAAAAATACCTTAGTCGTTATATTATATTTAATAAAAATTGAAAGAATAGATATGTTAAATAAATTGTCTTTAAGAACTTCTCAAAGAGTTGAGTTTATAGATATTACAAAAAATGTAACCGAAGTCATTAAAAAAAATAAATTTTCTGATGGAGTTTGTAATATCTTTATTCCGCACACCACTGCAGGTATAACAATTAATGAGAATGCGGACCCTTCTGTTGTAAAAGATATAATTAATACTATGAATAATCTGATCCCTTTTGACGGAAATTATTCACATATAGAGGGGAATTCAGCAGCACATATTAAATCCAGTATTTTTGGCCATTCTCTTGCAATTCCTGTGGAAGACACGAGATTATTGCTGGGAACATGGCAGGGAATATTTTTTTGTGAATTTGACGGACCAAGAACAAGAAATTTTATCATTAAACTTATTTAAAGGAGGAATTTTATGTTAAATTTATCAGCACAGATGTTATCTACAGTAGCAGAACTAATGGCAATATCAGCAGAAACTGCTCCTAAAGCCGGAGGACAAAGTTTTTTAGTTTTTGAAATTATCACAGGAGATAAAGTTAAAAAACTTGCGGAAGATATGATCAATATGACAGAAATATTTTCAGACAGACATTTTATAAGAGATGGTAAAAATGTTGAAAATTCTGCGGGAATTCTTCTTATTGGTATGAAAGGGGCAACAACGGTTAGTCTTAACTGCGGAGCATGCGGATATGAAACATGCAATAAAATGAAAGAAGTTAAACCTATTGAAGGGAAATCTTTTCTTGGGCCGGTATGTGCAGTGAGATATATTGATTTCGGAATCGCTATAGGATCAGCTGTAAAAACAGCAAGTCTTTTGAATATAGATAACCGAATTATGTATCGAATTGGAGTTGCTGCAAGAAAAAAAGGGTATATAAATGCAGATATAGTTATGGGAATACCTCTTTCAATAACAGGAAAAAGTCCGTTTTTTGACAGATAATTTAGGGCTTGCGTAGAACCTTACAGGAGCAAATACTATGTATTTGACGACCAATGAACAGATGCAAGAGTTAGATAAATTTACTATTGAAAAAATTGGTATACATGGTATTGTCCTGATGGAAAATGCCGGGCTAAAAATTTCTGAAATTATTTCCAATAAGTATCTTAACAAACAAATTACTTCAGATGTTTATATCCTATGCGGTACAGGGAATAATGGAGGAGATGGATTAGTTGCTGCACGGCACCTGTTAAATAATAGCAACAATAATATTATTGTTGCTATTATTGGCAATCCGGGAAAATTTAAAAATGAAGCTCTTGCAAATTATGAGATTATTAAAAAATTAACAAATAAAATATTTATAGTAGAAAAAAAAGAAGACATAAAGCACTTTTCTAACCATATTAAAAATAGCGATTTAATTATTGATGCTATTTTCGGGACAGGACTTCTAAGAGAAGTTGGCGGAATAGCAAAAAATGTAATAGATTTTATAAACAGTCTGAATAAAAAAGTTATTTCGATAGACATTCCATCAGGAATAAGTGCCTCTACAGGTGAAGTTCTTGGGACAGCAATTCGTGCCAGCCATACGATTACATTAGCTTTACCAAAACGCGGTTTATTTTTATTCCCAGGTATAGAATATACAGGGGAAGTTTCAGTAGTTGATATATCAATCCCGTATTACAAAATAGATAATGATATAAAAACTCACATCCTTTTATGGGAAGAAGCTAAAAAGATTTTACCTTTACGCCCAAAACAGGCTCATAAAGGTAATTTTGGAAAAATATTTGTTTTAGCCGGTTCAAGAGATTTTGTTGGAGCTCCGTTTTTGACTTCTAAAGCTGTATTGAAAACAGGTGCAGGTCTTGTTTATGTTGGTTTACCAGAGGACTTGTTTAAGCTCACAGCAAAAAAATTTATTGAACAGATTCCTGTACCTTTACCTGAAACAGAAAAGGGTACTATTTCTGGAAAATCGTTTACTATTATTAATGAAAAAATAAATAAAAATA
>JACRDZ010000201.1 GCA_016212735.1 Candidatus Firestoneibacteriota bacterium
CCGTTATCAATTTTCGTAACGAGGTCGAGCGAAAAGCTTATAGGCAAGGCCGCAGGAGTAAAACGTACTCTTCAGCAGTACATTTTATTCCGAGAACGAAGCATATAAGCTTTGCAGCCGACCGCAGTAGAAAATTGATAACGGGATAGGCTCTTACATATTTGTTTTTACTCATCTATATGAGAAATAATATCATTACCAACTTCGATTTTAACCTGCTGTAATACTTCTTTTTGCGATCTTTTTCCTTTAATACGATGTTTTTTCTCCTGTACTGTAAGTGATTTAATAATATTATCTGTAATACTGTAATATCTTCGGATTTCGTCCAGAATTTTAGCGTCCGCATTAATTTTTATAAAAATATAATTTCCACGATTGAATTTTTTTACAATATAAGCAAGATGTCGTAATCCCCAGCGCTCAACGGATAATACTTCTCCGCCTCTTTCTGTGATTATATTTGTAACTTTCTGGATATGAGTTTCTATTTCTTCTGAGCTCACATTTGGATTGACAATAAAAATAGTTTCGTAGGTTACCATGTTATACTTCACCTCCCTTCGGCCTATGGCTCTTTATTATTATATTTAATTAAAATAAAGAGCAAGGAATGTTTTTGTGAATTAATTTTTATTTTTATACACTAAATCTAAAATAAATTATATCTCCATCTTGAATGATATATTCTTTACCTTCCAAACGCATCTGTCCTTTTTGTTTTGCAGCATTCATAGATTTTGACTCAATGAAATCAGAATAACCAACTATTTCTGCTCTAATAAATCCTCTTTCAATATCAGAATGAATTTCGCCAGCAGCTTCTTTTGCGCATGTTCCGGATTTTATAGTCCATGCTTTTACTTCCTGTTTCCCTGCAGTAAAAAAAGTTATCAAATTCAATAGATAATATGCTTTTCTTATAAATCTGTCAAGTCCTGATTCTGAAAGACCAATTGTTTCAAGAAAATCTTTTGTTTCATTATCATTTAATTGAGCTATTTCTGATTCTATTTTAGCGCTTATAGCTACTATTTCTTCTCCATCTTCTTCTGCTCTTTTTTTAAGTTTTAAATATTCCAAATTTTTTTCTGGGACAGAAACTTCTTTCTCGCCGACATTTGCAACATACAGAACAGGTTTTGCTGTAAGAAAAAAGCAGTCTCTTATTATTGCTTTTTCTTTATAAGAAAGTTTTAAACTGAATATGGTTTTACCTTCATTTAATGCATTTTTTATTTTTAAAAGCACTTTATATTCTTCTTCTACCTCCTTATCTCCAAGATGTGCTCTCTTTTCTATGCGACTAAAACGTTTTTCCAATGTTGATATATCAGCAAGTATAAGTTCTGTATTAATTATTTCAACATCTCTTAAAGCATCAACTGCACCGCAAGTATGAATAACATTTTTTTCTTCAAAACATCGAACAATATGTGCAATTGCATCTACCTGACGAATATGTGATAAAAATTGATTTCCCAATCCCTCTCCGCATGATGCACCTTTAACCAATCCTGCAATATCAACAAATTCAACTGTTGTAGGTGTAATCTTATCAGGTTCTATAAGCTTGCTAATCTGAAGGAGTCTATTATCAGGAAGAGCAACAACTCCTATATTTGGATCAATCGTACAAAAAGGATAATTTTCTGCTGCAACAGATGCTTTTGTAATTGCATTAAATAATGTAGATTTCCCTACATTTGGTAAACCAACAATTCCGCATGATAACAATGTATATTCCTTTCTTTTTGGTGCGCCTGAGAGGACTTGAACCTCCGACAAACGGTTTAGGAAACCGCTGCTCTATCCAGACTGAGCTACAGGCGCATAAAATTATCAGCTTATTTTTATATATAATTTACAAGAATATTAGTTAACTTTCATATTAAAGTCAACAATAAATTACATATTCTTGGACAAAAGATATTTAATGTGATAATAATTTATTTATGAGAGGTTTTTTGACGCTGATACTTAATTATAATTGTATATAATTAGTGCGGATGGTATTATACTTTTTAAATAACTTTTATATTCTGGAGAATAAAAAATGCAAACTATTCCTGATAATATTAAAATGAGTTGTAATAAATATATATTAGTAATATTAAATATTTTTGTATCTTTTATATTATTTTTAGCATTAGCCTGTAATTCTGGTTCTGGCGGAAAGGGTAATGGAAATGTGATTACAGTAACCGAAGTGGGTAATGTTGAAGGAATCGTAACTCTAGATACAACATCAACAGGACTTTTTGGAGTTAATGTTGTAATCGGAGATAAAACTGATGAGACTGACAGTATGGGCAAATATTTGCTCACCAGTATCGCTGTTGGAAAAAGAATTATTACTGCTAAAAAGAGCGGTTATAAGGATTACACGAATACTATTGAGATAACTAAAGAAACAATTATTCATAATATACAGATGACGAAAGACGACAATAGTAATTTACTCCCTCTCCCACCAACAGAGATAATTGCAATTCCTGAAGATAGCAAAATAACTGTTACATGGACTGGTTCTTCAAAAGCAACATCATATAATATCTATTGGGCAACAACTCCGGGAGTAAATAAAATTACTGGTACTAAAGTTGAGAATATACTCAGTCCGTTTATACATAATGATTTAACTAATGGAACATCTTATTATTATATTATTACAGGAATTAATAAATATGGGGAAGGTAAAGAATCAATTGAAGTATCAGCAACACCATCTGTAAGCCCTAATCCTCCAACTGGAATAACAGCAGATCCGCTTTATAAACAGGTTACAATAGCATGGGATTCTTCAAAAAGCGCAACTTCATATAATATCTATTGGTTAAATACAGGAGAAGTGACAAAAAAGACTGGTAAAATCATATCGAATATTATAAATAGTCCCTATACACATACTAATTTAACTAATGGGATATTTTACTATTATATTATAACAGCAGTTAATAATTACGGAGAAAGTATTGAATCAGAACAAGTTTCAGCAAAACCAGAGGATCCTCCGCCATCTCCTATCGAAGTATTGGCAACTCCTTATGATAAAAAAATTATTTTAACATGGGACAATATCATAAGTGCAGTATCATATAATATCTATTGGAGCAGTATTGCCGGAGTAACTAAAGAAAACGGGATAAAAATTACTGATGCTTCAAGCCCATATATACATCCAGATTTAAATAATGATACAACTTATTATTATATTCTTACATCAGTTAACAAATTTGGGGAAAGTATTGAATCAAAACAGGTATCAGCAATACCGTCTCCATCTCCAGTGCCGCCTTCTCAAATAAGTGCTGTTGGCACAGATAAGCAGATGACTATAACATGGAATACAGTAGATGGAGCAGATTCATATAATATTTATTGGTCAACAAATTCCGGAGTAACAAAAAAATCCGGGGCAAAAATAGAAAAAGCTGTAAGTCCTTATAAACATACAGGCTTGATCAATGATACAGTATATTTTTATGTTGTAACAGCAGTTAATAAATTTGGAGAAGGAATAGAATCAAAAGAGATATCAGGGACCCCTGGCCCTCCGCCTGGTGTACCAACAGGAGTAAAAGCATCACCTGCTGATAAAAAAATAACTATAACCTGGAATGGAGTTACAAATGCTGCATCATATAATATTTATTGGGCAGTAACAGGAGGAGTAACAAAAATTAATGGTACGAAAATTGTCAATGTAAAAAGTCCATATATACATCTAGACTTAATTAATGGAACAACATATTTTTATATTATAACAGCAGAAAATAAATATGGAGAAGGGAATGCGTCTAGTCAGGTATCAGCTATACCGGAAAATCCTCCTTCTCCACCTCAAGGAGTAAAAGCATCCGGAGGAGATAAACAGGCAATTTTATCATGGGATTCGTCAATAGGTGCAACCTCATATAATATTTATTGGTCAAAAAAGACTGGAGTTTCAAAAACGAATGGAGTAATAATCGGGAATATTATTAAAAGTCCATATACACATACAGGGTTAACAAACGATACAACATATTATTATATCGTTACAGC
This sequence comes from Candidatus Firestoneibacteriota bacterium, assembly GCA_016212735.1. The sequence continues at coordinate 4,048 of JACRDZ010000201.1, forward strand.
AGTCAGCAGTTTTGGAGAAAGCGCTGAATCAAACGAGGCATTTGCTGTTCCTGGTACTCCTCCAGAGGCTCCAACAAATGTAGCAGCATCCGGTAGTGATAAACAAACAACAATAACATGGAATCCTTCTCCCAAAGCAACCTCATATAATGTTTATTGGTCAAAAACGCCTGGTGTAACAAAAAGCAATGGGACAAAGCTAACATACAAAACGAGTCCATTTACACATACAGGTCTGGATAATGACGTGACTTATTATTATATTGTTACTGCAGTAAATACTTATGGTGAAGGTAATGATTCAAATCAGGTATTTGCAACTACAGGGACACCCCCTACTCCTCCGACAGGGGTAACAGCTTCATATAATGATGCAAATAAACAGACATCAATAACATGGAATTCGTCACCAAAAGCAGTATACTATAACCTCTATTGGGCAACAACACAGGGAGTAACGAAAAGCAATGGGACAAAGATAGAAAATGCAGTTAGTCCATATAAACATAATAATCCAACTTATGGTATAACTTATTATTATGTTGTTACAGGAGTAAATAGCTATGGTGAAGGAGCAGAATCCCAGGAAGCTTCAGTCAAACCTTTAGCTCCAATACCTACACTTAGTATCTTTCCTGAATCGTTTGATTTTGGAAATAGTAAAATAGATGATTACTTAAATATTAATAATATCGGGGAAGGGACTCTTTCTTGGTCTATTTCTGATAATGCAGCATGGCTTACTATTTCTTCTTCAACAGATACAACAACAACGACTGAAACAGATTTGCGTATGGTAACAATAGATAGAACAGGATTGGTTCGCGGTTCATATTCCGGAGAAATCAATATTACATCAAATGGGGGAGATAAAACTATTCCTGTATCAATGTCTATCCCTAATAGAAATCCTTCTTTTACTACTTCCCCTTTAACAATTGGTACTAAAAATATATTATATAGTTATGATGTGGATGCAGCAGATTTAGATCTGGATAGTTTAACATATTCTCTTACTCAATCACCAACAGGTATGACAATTGATTCCAATGGACTTATTTCCTGGACACCGACTGCAAGCGGAATGTATCCTGTTAATGTTCTAGTAACAGACGGTTACGGAGGCGAAGCTAATCAAAATTATTCAATAGAAGTAGCAACATATGTAAGCGGAGCAATTTCAGACCATACAGTATGGGATTCTGCAAATAGCCCGTATGTTGTAACGGATGATATTAATATTAATAATGGTGCAACTTTAACAATAAATCCAGGGACAACGATCAAATTTGATGAAAATAAATCTATGCAGGTTGATGGAATGTTAGAAGCACTGGGAACAGATATAAATAAAATCACTTTTACAACAAGTTCTATAGGGAAATACTGGGGATATATATATTTCACAGATATCAGTACTGATGCTACATATATTTCAGACAATTATGTCAGCGGATCAAAACTGGAAAATTGTCTTATTGAATATTCAGGAGGACAAACTATTAGTAATAATGGAGCAGTTAGACTTAATAAAGCGCATCCATATATTAATTATTGCAATATTAGAAGAAATAAATCATCAGGAATAAGAGCATGGAATTTATCAGATAATTTAAAAATTAATAATACCAGAATAAGTTATAATAGTACTTCTCTGGCAGGAGGAGGTATTTTTGCAGAAGAGGGTGAGAATGAATCCTGTACTGTAACTCTTTCAAATAATATTATAGAATATAATAGTACATATTTGCAGGGAGGAGGAATATATATCAATGGAGGGACAGTAAATGTATCAAAAAATATTATAAAAAATAATAGAGCTAATGCATATGCTGCAGGAATAAATATTTTTGATGGAAATGTTAATATTTCAAATAATATTATTGATAGTAATTCTGCAAATTTCAGCGGAGGAGGAATTTTTATATCTGCAGGTGAAATAACTATTTTAAATAATAATATAATTAATAATAGAGCTAATATTCTATCTTCCGCAGTTTATTATGGAGCTGCTTTATCAAATAAAGATTTTAAATATAATCTTATATATAATAATACATCTGCTTCTTCTGCAATTGATTTATGGTCTCATCCTTTAATTAATTATAATAGTATTTATAATAATAATGGATCAGCACTTGATAATCATAATAGTACATCATCAGGAAGTATTGAAGGAACATATAACTGGTGGGGAACATTTGGAGTAACTTATAGTCAATGGGGAGAGCCAATTCCTGTTTATGAGCAAGTTCGTGGTAGGATTTATGATGGGGAAGATAATGGATTAAGAAGCACTGTAAATTTTTTCCCATATTTTGAAACTACTAATTGCATTGATGCTCCTATTATTCAACCGATAAATTTAACTGCAAATCCTGTTTCAAATTCAATTGCTGTTTCATGGTCCATTAGTAATTCAAAAGCTTCTATTGATTTAGCGGGTTATAAAGTTTATTGGGATACAGATTCAGGTCATCCTTATACAAATTCTTATGATGTTGGTAATATTACTACTTACAATATTACAGGTCTTTCATCAGGTACATATTATGTTACAGTAACAGCATATGACAGCTCAGCTTCAGGTGTTACTGATGATCCAAACACGATTATAAATGAAATCCAAACAAGCGGAAATGAGAGCTGGTACGCAACAGAGAAAAGTGTTGATATACAGTGAAAATAAATGAAATTTAAAATAAAATGTAATCCGGACGATTTTATTGTTAAGGAAATAGCCCCTCTCCCTCTTTCAGATAAAGGAGAATATGGTGTTTATCTTCTGCATAAAAAAGTTTGGAATACTGTTGAGCTTTTATATCAGCTTTCAAAAGAATTAAATATTCCTTTTAAACATTTCTCGTTTGGCGGGAAAAAAGATAAATATGCAACAACAACACAGTATATAACAATAAGAAGTCCAAAAATTTTTACGTGTAAAAAAAACAAATATTCATTAGAATTCTGTGGTTTTACGGATATACCAATGTCTCCGGATGTGATACAGGGAAATAAATTTGAAATAACAGTAAGAGATATAATTGAAACAGATATAGAAAAAGCTCTTAAAGAAATAGAAAATATAAAATCCAAAGGATATCCAAATTATTTTGATGATCAAAGATTCGGAAGTTTTAACAAAGAATACGGATTTATAGCTCTAGACATACTTAAACGTCATTATAGCAACGCACTTAAAAATTATTTGATATCTCTTAGTGAATTTAAAAAAAAGGACTTTTATAATAATCATTGGAATGATTGGAATCTCTGTCTTAAAAGATCCTCAACAAATATTGAAAAAAAAATATTTGGTTACCTTATTAAAAATCCGAAGTATTTCCTTTCTATTCTTAAACAAATTCCAAAAGAAGGATTATCCAACCATTTCAGCTCATATAATGCTTTTATATGGAATGAAGTATTAAGACAAATTATAATAATAAAATCATCTAAAGAATTAGCAAATTACAAAGGAGCAATTGGAAATTATGTATTTTATAAGGAATTAGATGAAAGAGATTTTAAATATCTTGAACTTCTGGATATACCAACATTACCCTATAAATCTATGGGTGGAGATATTTTTATTGATGAAATCTATAATAAGATAATGGAAAATCATGAAATAAAATATTCAATGTTCAATAAAATGAAATTAAGACAGGTGAAGCTAATTGGGAAGAGATCAGGCCAGAAGAATAAAAACCTGCCGCCGGGGATAACAGCGGCAGGTTTAAGGTTTACTGGTGGAGCTTTTTTATTTCAGACAAGGGTGTGGGTTCAAA
>JACRDZ010000021.1 GCA_016212735.1 Candidatus Firestoneibacteriota bacterium
ACCTAAATCTCTTTCTATAAATTCTCTGACTTCTCTTCCGCGTTCTCCTATTAACCCGATTACATTTACATCTGCGCATGTATAACGAGCAATCATACCTAAAAGTACGCTTTTGCCAACACCACTGCCTGCAAAAATTCCCATTCGCTGCCCCATGCCGCAGCTTAAAAGTCCGTCTAAAGCTCTTATTCCTGTTGAAAGCGGAGAATTAATTCGTTTTCTTAGCAGTGGTTGGATCGGTTGTCGATAAACAGGAGTTTTATTTTTATCTATGATTACACCTTTCCCATCAATTGGTATTCCAAGTCCGTCAATTACTCTTCCCAAAAGTTTTTCACCAACACATATTGTAAATTGCATGCCAATTGGAACAACTTCACTCCCAGGACTAATACCTCTTAATTCACCAAATGGCATAAGTAAAATTTTATCATCCTTAAAACCTACTACTTCAGCTAAAATTTTCACATTAGTTCCACGAGGATGAATATGACATAAATCTCCTATGGACACATGAGGACCGCAGGATTCTATGATAAGTCCTGTTATTTGCGTAACTTTCCCATGCAGACGGATCAAGTTGCTGTTGTTTATTTTTGAGAAGTGCTGAGATAAATTTATAACATTCATAAAATCCCCTTTCATATACTTTTTAAAATATTTCGAGTGCGGACCTAAGTTCATTTATTTGTGCATCAATTCTGGCATCAATTAATTCTTTTTTTGTATCAATTATAAAATCCCCGTTTGTTAATTGAGAATTCTCTTCAAAAGTCAAATTTTTAATTGTTGATATTTCCTCCAATAATATTTTTTTATTTTGATTTAATAATTTGTAATCATCAGGAGAAACCTTTACTATTATTTCAGTTTTATCATTAATTTTTTTTAGCAACCCAGATAAAATATTCATCATTGCATCCTTATTTATTTCTAATTTACATTGAATGATTTTTTGTGAAATTTGTAATATCATTTCTAAAACTTGCGGTTCAGTGTTTTTTAAAATTGTTTCTTGTTTGTTTTCTATCCCAAGGCAAACATTTTTTAATAAACCAACTAAACTTGAGATATTTTTTTTATTAATTTCTTCAGCTTTTTTTAATCCTTCATCCAATCCGACTTTATAGGCATCTTTACGAATCTTTTCCGCTTGTTTAGCTGCATCATCAAGAATTTGAGTTGGTGAAATTATTTTTTTTGAATTATCAATTCCATACGCAGAAGAAAAATCCATAAGCATTGCTTTTTGAATTTTGTGATCATCATGCAACGGATTGGTATCTATTACCGAGTGTATAATTTTATTCAACCATTTTCTCCTCACGCCCTCGTCCGGGTACAACTATTTCTTCGGTTTCTTCAAGTTTTCTTACAATTGCAACAATTTTTTGCTGAGAGTTATCAACATCGCGTATACGCACTGGACCCATGAATTCCATATCCTCTTTAATCATGGCTGCTGCTCTTTCCGACATATTATGAAAAATTTTTTCTTTTATTTGCTGACTGGCACCTTTAAGTGCTATTGCAAGATCTTTTGTATCAGTCTCTTTTAATATTCTTTGAATACTTTTATCATCAACTAAATTTAAATCTTCAAAAATAAACATTAATTTTTTAATATCAGTAGCCAGTTCAGGCTTTTTTTGTTCTAACTCACTTAAAATTCTTTTTTCCGTATTTCGGTCAACTCTATTTAAAATTTCTGCAACCGATTTGAGTCCTCCGTAATTTGATTTGCCCTGTGTTGATAATGATGATACTTTTTCTTTCAGAGTATTTTCTATTTGAAGAATAATATCAGGAGAAACTTTATTTATTTGAGCAATTCGTGATGCAATTTCAGATTGCTGCGTATATGGTAATGTATTTAAAATTGAAGCAGACATATCAGGGTCTAAGCTTGCTAAAATAAGACTAATTGTTTGCGGATGCTCATTCTGGATGAGAGTAACAAGCAATTCAGGATCAATATATTTTAAAAAAGCAAAAGGTTGTCTTCTTGATCCACCCTGCACACGATTGATTATTGCTGAAGATTTATTAGTGCCAAGCGCTTTTTCAAGCATTTGTGAAGCAAAATCAAGACCACCTTGTGTCATATATTGTTTTGCAAGATACATCTGATGAAATTCAGCAAGTACGGTATCACGTATGTTTGGTGATATTTTTTCCAGATAAGAAATTTCAGATGTTATTTCTTCTATTTCAGGTTCGGATAAATTTTTTAATATTTCCGAAGCAGTTTGTGGACCGAGAAAGGCTAGAATTATTGAAGCCTTCTGAGTACCTGTTAAATTTTCAGTATTATTTATTGTAAAATCCATGAGTATTCCTTTTATCTAAATTATCTTATTCTACTTTTAGTTCTACTTTCATCTAGCCAGCTGGATATTAATTTTGAAGCACTTTCAGGGCTTTGTTTGGCAAAATCGCTTATAGTGTTCATTAAGACATCCGGAGGTGGAGTTGGCTGCTCTGCCTGAGAGAGATAATTCGTTCCATTTGCAGCTATCCCTTTTTGCTGTGCAAAATCTTGAGGAGAATACATTCCAAAATTTTTCATGCTTTTTGAGAATGATCTAAATAGAAAATAAAAAATAACTATACCAAGTAATGCAATGCCAATATTTTTTGATAATGATAACCAAAATATATTTTTTTCCTCTTTATCTAAAATATCTTTTTGATCTGGCGTATTATTATTATCAAATGCCATATTTACAACTTCTATCTCATCACCTCTGGATGCGCTATATCCCATAGCCTTCATGATAATTTTTTTAATTTCATCCATTTCCTCGGAAGTACGAGAAGTATATTTTTTAGTATCTTGCCCATCTTTATCTTTAATTATTTCAGTTTTACCATCAATAAAAGTGGCAACATAAAGTCTATTAATTTTTCCCGGTGTTTGTATTTTATGCTCTATTGTTTTATTTATTTCATAATTTAGTGTTTCATTTTTTCTTTGTCCTTTTCCGCTTTCCTTACCTTTTTCACCGGATGATCCGTCTGATTCGAGAGATCTTTGTGCACTGCGAATTACAGGATTTTCACCATCATATGATTCGGATGAACGATCAATTTTATCAGAATCAATTTCAGCTGTAACTCTTACAACGGATTTATTCGAACCAAGAACTTCTTCCAGCATACTTTGAATACTGTTTTTCAATTTTGTTTCAATCAAACGCTGATATTCCAATTGTGTTTGGCTAATAGAGAAAAAATCATCTTTATCTTTCGGTTTGGATAAAACCTTACCTTCAGTTGTAATTATTGTAATATTATCAGGATTTAATCCTTCAACACTTGATGCAACAAGATGCACAATCCCTTGTATTTGCATTTGAGATAGATTTGCACCATATCTTAATTTTAAAACTATTGATGCGGTTGCAGGTTTTTCTTTATCTGAGAAAATTGATTCTTGTGGTAAAACTATATGAATTCTCGAATGATTAACTTCTTCCATTTGATTGATAGTACGTGTTAATTCTCCCTGCAATGCTCTTTGATAATTAATTTTTTGTGAAAAATCCGTCATCCCAAATCCATTTTTATCGAATAATTCAAACCCAACTCCACCGCGGCTTGGCATACCTTGTCTTGCCAGGTCAAGTCGAGTCTCATATACGTTTTCTTGAGGAATAAGTATTTGTGTTCCGCTATTAGTAAGTTTATATGGAACTTTATTGTTTTTTAATTGTTCAACAATTGAGCTTGCATCTTCAGGGCTTAGTCTGGAAAATAATGTATCATAGTTAGGCTGCTTCGCCCAAAAGCTTAGTGTAAGGAGAATGGTGGCAACAAATACAATAATAAATGAACAACTTATCTTCTGTCCTAATGTCAGATTTCTCCATACATTTAAAATATTATTAATAAAATCTTTATTTGTATCAGCCATTATTGTTTACTCCGATGATTTAATGTATAGGAATTTGAAAAGCGAGATTCTTCGCTTCGCTCAGAATGACATCCATGTGAAGTGCCATTCTGAGCACATTCGTTTCACTCAGTGTAAACTCCGCGAAGAATCAAATCTAAATTTGCATTCTCATTATTTCCTGGTAGCTTTGTAATAATGTATTTCGGATATTAACCATTAATTGAAATGAAATTTTTGCTTTTTCCAATGCGATCACAGTATCAGCAATATCCGATTTTTCACCAAAAACCAATTGTTCAACAGCATGATCAGCATTTTGCTGAGATGAATTAACATCATCAATAAAACTTTTAATGGTTTCATGAAAATTTGAAGATTTATCTGAGTTTGAAATTGCTTCTTCGGATTTAGGTTTAAGTTCAAAAGGCTTGATATTATTAATAGAATTTAAAGTTATTGGATCCATTTGATTATCCTCTTATTTACCGATTTCCAAAGCTCTATTTATCATCTCTTTAGCTGCACTTATCGCAGTAACATTAGCTTCATAAGCTCTGGTTGCAGATAACATGTCAGACATTTCCATAACAATATTAATATTCGGCATTGCAACAAAGCCATCCTTATTCGCAAAAGGATGACTGGGATTGTATACCATTTTAGAGCCGCCGGTACTTTTAGCTATATCTATTACTTCTACACCCTGAGGAATATATGTTGTTGTTTTTAACACATCAGAAAACTTGAAAAATTCTTTTGCACCAAGTACAACCTCTTTTTTGACATTGGTTCTTTGCCGTCTTCCTGCGCAACATCGATTTTAGAAATGTTTTCGGATATTATATTCATTCGAAGTCTTTGAGCCATAAGTCCGGTAGCACTTATATCAATTGCACTGAAAAAATCCATTTTTTATCTCCTATAAATTAATCAACTATTTAAAACAGATTTAATTATTTTAAATTTTTGATTTAGGACTTGAACAAGCGTGTTATGTAAAATCGTATTTTTTGAAATTTTGCTCATCTCAATATCAAGATCAACTGTGTTTTTATATTCTTTAAATTTTATTTCATTATCCACTATTTTTGCGTTAAGAGTATATTTTGGTTGAGCAGCTAAGGGTTCAAGAGAAGATGCTTTTTGCATGGATGCATTAAGTTCTTTTTTGAAAGACAAATCCTTACTAACGTAATTTGGAGTATCGATATTGGCGACATTATTTGAAAGAATATCATGTCTCATTGTAGAATATTTAATTGCTTGTGTTAAAAGCGGAATTTTATCATCGAATATTTTCATGATTACCTCTTTAAAAATACTAAATTTTGTTGCAGTAATATATAAGCAAGTGTTATGCCAGTTTTTTTATTATGAAATATATTGATAAAATGAAATCATCTGGGAAATTTTTTCCTATTTTGAAGGTTACACATTCATACCTAAAAATCTATAATCTCTGATGTGATTTCGAATGGTTCTAACGCTTATTCCAAGCGCTTTTGCAGCATGAGTTCTATTTCCATTGAATTTTTTTAAAGTTTCAACAATATGTTCTTTCTGTAAATCATGGACTTCCAAATTATCTGTATCGCATATTGAATAATTTTCTCGTAAAATATTGTTATTTTTTTCTTCAATATTCAATGAAAAATCAATTAATTCAAGCTTGCCTTTTTCCTTTATAATTACTGCTCGTTCTATTACATTTTGCAACTCACGAATATTTCCGGGCCATGAATATTTTTTTAAATATTCAATAATTTCGCTGCCGATTCCATCAATATTGAGATTGTGAAGTTCAGAAAATTTTTGGATAAAATGATTTGTTAAAATATTAATATCATCTTTTCTTTCTCGTAATGGCGGTAGTTCTATATTGACAACATTAAGACGATAAAATAAATCCTCACGGAAATTTTTATTTTTTACTTCTTGTGCAAGATTGCGATTTGTTGATGTGATAATTCGGATATCAACGCTTATTGAAGTCTCTCCGCCAACTCTTTCGAATCTTCGTTCTTGTATTACTCGTAATAATTTTGCTTGTAAAGATTTTGAAATCTCGCCAATTTCATCTAAGAATAATGTTCCGCCATCAGCTCTTTCAAAAATTCCTTTTCTTTTATTAATTGCACCTGTGAATGCACCTTTTTCGTGTCCGAATAATTCACTCTCAAGAAGATTTTCAGGTAAAGCTGCACAATTAATTGCAATAAAAGGAGCTTTATTTCTTGCGCTATTTTCATGAATAAAATTTGCAAAAATTTCTTTGCCTGTACCGCTTTCCCCTTGTATCAGTATAGTTGCTTTTGTTTTGGCAACAGCTCTGGCTGTTTCCATTAAATGAAGCATTTTATTGTCAGAAGTGATAATTCGCTGATCTTTATTAAATTCTTCAATTACTTTTTTTTCATCAACAATTGAATGTTGAGCCAAAATATTTTTAACAAGAGTATCAATTTTTTCTTTTGAAAATGGTTTTTCAATAAAATCATATGCTCCGATTTTTAGTGCTTCAACAGCTTTTTCAACATTGCCATATGCAGTCATAAGTACAACATATGTTGAGGGAGAGATTGATTTAATTGATCTCAACAGGTCAATCCCGTCCATGCATGGCATTTTGATATCGCTGATTACAAGCTGCATTGGATTTTTACGAAAAATTTCAATTGCTTCCTGTCCATTGCAAGCAAGATGAACTTGAAATCCATGACGTTTAAAACTTTCATGTAAAGATCTTTGCATTAATGGTTCATCATCAACTATCAGAGCCTCTTTTATGAACATGGTGGAGCCTCCTTATTTATTTAATATTTAATTGATAATACAGGGTATGAATATATTTACTTTGAATTCAGGTGAATTTTTTATTTCCGATCTGCCATTATGTTTTGTTATTATTTTCTGCACAATTGGAAATCCGATATCTCCAATATTCATATCCTTATTATGGTTGATATTCTGTGCTAAATTATCAATTCCGCAATATGCAAAAGAATCGGAATATGAATCATATCCATTATTGATCTCTCTTGAATCTGAAAATTCAATACTTAATAATATATTCATGTCATCAATTTGAGTTGATTTTGTTTTAATGTTTATATGTCCGCCGTCAGGAAGGTGTTTAAGAGAGTTTAATATTAAATTCATAAAACATTGTTTTATCTGTTCTTTATCAGCAAAAATAAATATATTTTTATCTTCCATTTCAAAATGAATATCTATGCTATTTAATTTTAAAGCATGATATGTAAATCTAAGTGTTTCTTCAATCATTTCTTTTAAATTTAGTTTTACAAAATGAGGGTCCGGTAATGATGCATAGTATAATAAATTCGTAATTACATTATTAATCCTGTTTACTCCTGTTAAAATATCCATTGTCAGGGATGTGTCTTGATGCTTTGCCGATAGTTCTTCAAATTGGAGAGAAGCAAATAGCTCAATAGCGCTCAGAGGATTTCTGATTTCATGTGTAATGCTTATAATTATTTTTGTTAAATCATGATAATTATTTTCCATATTATAAATGATTTTGTGATTTAACGTTTTTGTTCTTCGCAAATTTTTTTTAATTTTTATAACCGGAGCACTGCTTAAATTTTCCATATTAATTCCTTTCATTAAATTTGTTTATTTTTTTTCTTTCATCCAGATATATTATTGATGCTTGTGCTGATTTTCCCCATATTTCATTTGTATAATTAGATTTCAGCAATGTGTATGTTTTTTCGGATTCATTAAGTTTATTCATTTCCATTAATAAATATGCTTTTTGATTTAACACCCATGCTTTTTCAGATGAAAGCATATTTATATTTGCAATACTGTCATATAAATTAAAAGCTTTATTAAAATTTTTTTGATAAAATAAAGAATCAGCATAATCGATATATGCCGCAGCATTAGTAGAATCAATCGAATTTAAAGATACATATTTTTCATAATATTGATTTGATAAATTGAATTGCTTTAATGATCTATATATATCAGCTAATTTGAGATATAATTTATAATTATTAGGAAATTTTTGAATATAAGTTTTGCATATTGATTCAGCTTTTTTTATATTACCCAATCGAATCATTGATTCAGCCATTTTTGAAGCTATTTCAATTTTTTGGTTTTCCGGTATTGATCTGGAAATTATTTGTTCATAATTTTCAAAAGATAAATTAAATTTTTTTTCGCTAAAATAGATATCTGCTATTTTTTCATTCGCATTGATTGAAACTTCAGAATCTTCATTATTAATTAAATCTTCATAAATATCTTTAGCTTTTTTTAATTCTTGTATTTGTGAATATGAATAGGCGCATTTTTGTTTTGCATTATTTGTTTGATCAAAAAAAGGATATGTTAAAAAACATTTTTCAAATAGATAAGCCGCACGCAAATAATTTTTTTGCTGAAGAAAATATTCTGCTTGTATATAAATTGTATCCGGAGCAAAAATACTGTCCGGATAATTCTTTTGAATTTCATTAAAATATTTCCATGCTTTTGATAAATTTTTAAGATTTAAAAAACATATTCCTGTTTTAAATAATATATCATCGGCTTTAGGATGACGCGGATATTTTTGGAGAAAAAGAATATAAGCAGTTTGCGCTTTATTAAAAAATTTTGAAATAAAATAATAATTTGCAATATCAAGTTTGATTTCAGATATTTTTGAATCTCCCGGATATTTTTCATAAAAATTTTTTGCTATTTTTAATGCTTTTTCAATATCTTTTTCATGAATAAATATATTAACTAAATTGCAATAAGCTTCTTTTGCAAGTTGAGGTGAACTGGCAGAATATGTATTAATAAGTTTTAGCAATTGTTCTGATGCGCTGAGATATTCTTTATTTTTGGTTTTTATTTTAGCAATTTTAAGCATTGCCTCAGGTGCGTATGGAGTATCTTCATAGATTTCAATTATTTTTTGATATATTTGATCAGCTTTTTCATAATCATAATTATCTTCATATGTTTTAGCAATTTCATAATATATTTTTGAGATTGATGCATCTCCTTGAATAGTCTGAAGTAAATTTCCCAACATTTCAATCGCTTCGTTTTTTTTACCTTGGTTTTTTAAATCGTCTGATAATTCAATAGCAGCCTGGACATAATATAACGGATAAGTTTCTTCTATGGTTTTGTTGCTAATAATTTCTTTTAAATAATTATTGCGCTCTTTAAAATTCCCTTCAATTTTTGCAATTTTAATCAAGTTTAATTTGGCTTCAATAATATATTCAGTGTTTTGTGAAGAATTAATGAGCCTTCTCCATTCTTCACGAGCTTTTGAAAATAAATTAAGATTTTGATATGAAAGCGCAATATTATAATTTGCTAATTCGATTTTTTCCGGTAGAGGATAATTTTTAATAGCATAACTATATATTGAAATGGCTTTTTTGTAATTTGGTGTTTTATCGTAAAAAAATAAATCAGCTAATTTGTAATAACTATTAGCTTTAATATATTCATTATTCTTTTCATGTAATTCTGCTTGTTTATATAATTTATTTTTATCTTGAAAAGCAAATCTTAAAGATAATGGAAATAATAAACATAGAATGCATGCAATAAGAATAGCAATATTTTTATGTCTTTTAATTTTTTCAAATAAATTTTTCATAATAAAACCTTTTGTATTTCCTTTTGTAATTTGTTATTTTGGATCAGGCAACTAATTTTTTAGATGTTTTTTTAGATTTAATGAATGGTAAATATTTATTATCATAGACAACAAATTGTTCTATTAAGTTTTTAATTTCATTACTTAATTTCATACTATCTTCCAATGAAGTTATATGTGTCTGACTCCATTTGGATACAAGTTTATTAACATTATCACTCATCTCTTCTGTTTGTTTATTAATTTTTTTGTTTTTATTTATAGCAATAATATTTTTGTTTGAAATCACCTTCTGTTGAGATAAATTCATATGTTCTCCTAAAGTTTATTAAATTCAATTAGATTCCAAATGTAATTGCATTTTATGTGCCAATAGCTCAATCTGAATTCAATCTATTAGTCTGTTTATATGACTGAAGCTTTTTACCTGTTTAGCTTGAGTATAGAATATTTTCCATATAATGAGTAATTTCAAACTGGAATTAATTAATAATGTAAAAAAATCAGATAATGATATTAAGTATTAATAATTTTAACCGATAATAAAAATGCATGATTTGACAAACTTATATAAGTGTTGCATTATATTTTAGATGTTCTCACATTATTATATAAATTTATTAAATATAATAAAGGAGCTAAACTGTGAATAATTTATCAAAAATTTTAGTAATTGACAGTGACCCAGATGTTGCTTCTTCTTTAATCAAAGTATTTAATAATAATTTTTATCAAATTGAATTTGCGGAAAATATTGATGAAGGATTATTAAAAGCTAAAAAATTGCTCCCGAATTTAATAATGCTTGATATTAATATGTGTAATATTAATTATGTAGAAACGATTAAAAAGCTTAATGAAGCTTCACCTGATGCTATCATTATTTTATTAATAAAAGACTCCAAGGATATCACATTCGCAATAGAAGCAATGAGTCTTGGAGTATATGATTATATCCAAAAACCATTACCTTATGATAGATTACAAATAATAATTAATAAAGCATTGGAAAAAAAGGATTTACGCAATGAAGTGGAATTACTCAAATCTCGTCTGGAAAAAAGATTTTCTTTTGACAGAATCACAGGGAATAGCAAAGCGATCAGAGAAGTTTTTAGCATGGTCAAAAAAATAGCAAAACATAATATATCTGTTTTGATTTTAGGTGAAAGCGGTACTGGCAAAGAATTGCTTGCTCGTGTTATACATTATGAAAGTAACCGTTCTAATCGTTCCTTTGTTCCTATAGATTGTTCTACATTACCTGAAACTCTTGTTGAAAGTGAAATATTCGGTTATGAAAAAGGTGCATTTAGCGGTGCTTATAAAATGAATATTGGAAAAATAGAATTAGCACAAGGCGGGTCAATATTTTTTGATGAAATTGGTAACTTACCACTGAATATACAAATTAAATTACTTAGAATGCTGCAGGAAAAAGAAATTGAGAGAATAGGTGGAAGAAAGCAAATAAAGATTGATGCCAGAATCATAGCTGCAACAAATGTTGATTTGAATAAAAATATCACAAACGGACTCTTTAGGGAAGATTTGTTTTATCGTTTAAATGAATTTACCATATATATTCCTGCATTAAGAGAAAGAAAAGAAGATATTCCGCTGCTTATGAAAAATTTTTTATGTGAATTTAATATTGAATTTAATAAGGATATAAGAGGCTTTTCAACTGAATCTCAAGAGATATTTATGAATTATAATTGGCCAGGTAATATCAGAGAATTAAAAAATGTTATAAAAAGAGCAGTGCTTTTAGCAGAAGAGATAATTGATATAAGACATTTACCGCTTGAAATCATTTCTAAAAGCTATAATTTACCTAAAGTGAAAAGTGATAGTGATTCTTTAAAAAAAGTTTCTCAATTGCATGTGGAATCAGTAGAAAGGGATTTAATATTGGCAAAGCTGAATGAAGTCCATTGGAATAAGCGTAAAGCAGCCGAACTTTTAAGCGTTGATTATAAAACACTATTTAATAAGATGAAAAAATATAACATAACATAACTTCAATAATTCCCCAATCTTCCATAAAGTATGGAAACCATTCCATACTTACTATCTATTAAAATAAAAAATTGCTTAATTTTATTGGTTTTTTTCAGTAGGTATGTTGTTTGCATTTATTATATAGTTTCAAATTTAATTGAGGTGTATATGCTAAAAGCGTTTATAATTGATGATGAAAAGTATATTTTAGATGTTTTAACCAGAATTCTTGGATTTATAAATGTCAGCGTGTTTACAGCCAGTTCCGGATGTGAAGCTATGGAAAAAATGAAAGAAAACGATTTTGATTTTATTTTATTGGATTTATGTTTACCGGAAAAAAAATCGTTGGAATGGGAATGTTGTTTGAAAAAAATTTATTTATCAAAACCTATAATTATTATGTCAGGTTATTCCGAGGGACAACTTCCATTTGAAATGAATCCATTTGCATATTTAACTAAACCATTCGGATTAAAAGACGTTTTGCAGTTAGTAACTGAAATAGAAAAAAAATATTCATTTAATAGGAATAATTTGCCTATAAGAGTAAATAAATGTATGGATGCACTCCATTGAAATCAATTTCTTGACAAAGTTCTTAGTATTATGATATTTTAATTTATTAAATATAAATTAGGAGCTTATTGTGCAAGAAAATCTAAATACTGATAAAAATATTATTTTTAATTTAAAATTTGATCAGAATGACATACGTAATGAATATGAAAAATATTTAAAGGAAGGAGCAAAGCTAAGGCATTCGGCTTCCGGTAGAAATACTCAAACTAAAAATAAATCTTCCTTAAAATTAAAATTAGCTTTTTTAGCATTTGGATTAATATCTTTTTATATCTTTTTTAACAGATATAATAATTATCTTGAAGAAAAAGAGCAAAAGGTGTTATTGGAAAAAGAAAAGATAGAAAGAGAAAAAGAAGAAGCCCTTAAACTTGAACAGGAAAAATTATTTTTAGATGCGCAAAAGAATATTAATAATGCTAACGCTGCAATAAAAGACGCAGAAAGTAAAAATATGGAAAAAGTTGAAACAGCTTTTTTGATTCTAAAAGATTCCAAAGCCATAATGGATAATGCTCTGGAAGCCTTGAAAAATAAAAAATATAAAGAAGCAAGCAGTTATGCCGGAGATACTTTAAGAAAAGCAAATGATGCTATTGCCGAATATGAAGAAAAGAAAGAAAAAAATTCTCAAGAAAAGAAAAAAAATAAAGACCAGAAAATAGAAAAAGAAGTTAAAAAAGAAGCCTCTATTCCAAAAGAAAAAACAGAAGAGCAAAAAAATAATGAAAAAAGAGAAAATAAAGAAAATAAAGAAAAAGAAGAGAAGAAAATTTTAGCATTAAAAAATAAAGCTGCTGAGATTTTAGCAAGTGTAAAAAAAGAAACATCAAATGGAAAAGAAATTAATTTAATTAAAAAACATTTTTCAGGTAAATATACTTCAATTGAAGCAGAACTTATAAATATTGAAACAAATATGGATAATAATAAATTTAATGAAGTTATTCAATCATCAGAAAAGATATTAGTTGAAATAAAAAAATTAAAAAACGATGCGGAAAAGGAGGAAGAGCTTAGCCAGGGAAAAGCAAAAGAAGCAATACAAAAAATTATTGAAATACAAAAATCAATGAAACAAAAACGACTTGAACAAGGAAAATAATATATATTTTTAGAAAGGATTTTTTTATGAAAAAGAATTATTTATTAACTCCGGGACCAACAGCAGTACCATCTGAAATATCTTTAGAAATGGCGAAGCCTATGATTCATCATCGTACGCCGGTATATATAGAAGTTTTTAAAAAAGTAAATGAATCACTTAAAAATATATTTAGAACGAAAAACAATGTTTATGTACTCACATCTTCAGGTACAGGAGCAATGGAAACAGCAGTTGTAAATTTACTATCAGCCGGCGATACTGTTCTTGTTATAAATAGTGGAAAATTTGGTGAAAGATGGGGAAAAATTTGCGAAGCATATGGAGTCAATGTTATTGCAATTAATGTAGAATGGGGAAAATCAGCAACACCTGAAAGTATTCAAAAGAGTCTTCATGAAAACAAGCAGATTAAAGCTGTATTTACAACCTTATGTGAAACATCAACAGGAGTCAGAACGGATGTTGAAGCAATAGGAAAAGTTGTTAAGGAAACAGAAGCTATTCTTGTTGTTGATACTATAAGCGGATTAGGTGCGGAAGATTTTTATATGGATGATTGGAATATTGATGCTGCAGTTGCCGGATCACAAAAAGCATTAATGCTGCCTCCAGGTCTTGCATTTATTGCCTTAAGTGAAAAAGCTGCTAAATTAACAGAGAAATCCAAATTACCAAAATTTTATTGGAGTTTAAAAAAGGCAAAAAAATCTTTAGAAGATGGCGAGACTCCTTTTACTCCGGCTATTTCTCTGGTAATAGGTTTAAATAAAGCATTGCAAATGATTCAGGAAGAAGGACTGGAAAATGTAATTATTAGACATGCAAAATTGGCTAAAGCTACACGTGAAGCAGCAAAAGCCATGGGACTTGAGCTTTTTGCACCTCTTACACCAAGTAATGCCGTTACTCCGGTAAAAGTACCTGCCGGTGTTGATGCGAGCGTATTTATTAAAAAACTAAAAAGTAAATATGGTGTGACAATAATTGGCGGACAGGATCATCTAAAAGGTAAAATTTTCAGAATTGCGCATTTAGGTTATATGGATCAATTTGATATAATAATCGCAATCTCTGCAATGGAAATGGTTCTTGTAGAAATGGGATATAAGCTTGAACTTGGCAAAGGTGTTGCCAGTGCACA
>JACRDZ010000206.1 GCA_016212735.1 Candidatus Firestoneibacteriota bacterium
ACTAGCAGCAAAATGAGTTAAGACCCCTTCTTTTTTTAGATTTTTCATCTTTTCAAGAGAAGTTATAAAATCCAGAAAATATTCAGGAGCAATACCGAGTCTGCCCATACCTGTATCAATTTTAATATGAACCGGTACTATTTTTCCTGCTCTTCGAGCAGCCTTATCAAGTGATTCTGCGAAATCTTTTGTATATATAAAAGGCGTAAGATCCAATTTTATTATTTCTTCAACCTGATCCGGCAAAAGAGCATTTGTTATAAATATCCTGTTTTTTATGCCTGACTTGCGAAGTTTATAACCTTCATACACTGATGCAACACCAAGGAAATCAGCTCCATTTTCAATTAATACTCTTGAAATTTCATAAGCACCATGCCCATAACCATTAGCTTTAACTATTGCCATTATTTTAACATCTGCTCTCAATTTCTGACGTATATTTTTTATATTATATGCAGCATTATCAAGATTTATTTCAACCCATGAGTTGTAATTACGGTTTATTTTATCCTGTTCCACTATTTTCTCCAAAACGTAATTTAGAAGATGTTTAATGTTCAAAGTTGAAATAAGCCTGATAAATCAGGCAACTACAAAAATTTCAATGTAGTTGTCTGATTTTAACATATTTTATGTATATGCAAGGTTCTCAAATCGTGTATATTCTTTAATAAAAGCTAATTTTAGAGTAGTAATAGGTCCGTTACGCTGTTTTCCAATAATTATTTCTGCTATTCCTTCGTTCTCTTCATTCCGCAATTCTTCATAATATTCAGCTCTATATATGAATGTAACTACATCTGCATCCTGTTCAATTGATCCTGATTCTCTTAAATCAGATAATTGAGGACGATGCTCCCCACCGCGTGTTTCAACTGCACGGCTAAGCTGAGATAATGCTACAACAGGGACATTAAGTTCTTTTGCCATTGCTTTAAGCCCCCTGGAAATAGAAGATATTTCCTGCTGACGGTTCTCTCCTCTTACATCACTGTTAATAAGCTGGAGATAATCAATAACAATCAGTCCCAGATTATGTTCTGCTTTTAACCGACGGGCTTTAGCTTTCATCCCAAGAACAGTATTAATTGCTGAATCATCTATGAAAAGCGGAGCAGAAGACAGTTTCCCCCCGGCAATAGTAAGTTTTGGCCAGTCGGATTCTGAGAGAAATCCTGTACGTACTTTATGTGCATCTATCCGCGCTTCTCCGCATAAAAGTCTTTGAACAAGCTGTTCTTTGGACATCTCAAGACTGAAAATTGCTGTTGGGATTTTATACTGTATACTTGCATTTTGAGCAATTGAAAGACAGAAACTCGTTTTTCCCATTGAAGGCCTGCCTGCGACAATAATAAGTTCTCCAGGCTGAAAACCTGAAGTAGCCATATCAAGGTCTTTAAAACCTGTTGGTACACCAGTAATATGCTGTTTACGGTGATAGAGGTCTTCAATAACTTCTATTGCGTTTTTAACAATAGCATTTATCGGGACAAATGTCTGACGGATTTTATATTGTGCAATATTAAAAACTGCATGCTCTGCCTGATCTAAAAGAGAGTCCACATCCTGTGTGTTTTCGTAAGTTTTATTAACAATATCTGTAGCTGTAATTATAAGACTGCGCAGTATTGATTTTTCTTTAACAATTTTTGCATGATAATCCACATTAGCGACTGTGCTAATGCTCTCAACAAGATTAGCAAGATATAAAGATCCGCCGATTTCTGAAAGAACATTCTGTTTGTTTAGTTCTTCGTTCATTGTAACAAGATCAACAGGCAAGTTTTTATCAAACAGTATTAAAATTGAATCAAAAATCTTCTGATGTGCTGTTTTATAGAAATCCTCACGTGACAGTATTTCCATAACTTTCGGTATAGATTCTCGTGATAAAATCATTGCACCAAGCACTGCAATTTCCGCATCTATATTTTGTGGCTGTATCTTTTCAATACTGGATTCTGACACTGGATAAGTCCTTTTTTAGTAGTATACTCAAGTAGTTGTAAACTTTATCAATTGTTCTAATTTATCTTTTGCTTTTCCTGAATCAATGCTTTCTTCTGCCAGTTTTATTCCGCCTGATATATTTGAACTCATTCCGCTTGCCGCAATAACACAGGCTGAATTTAGAATTACTATATCTCTGTATGGGCTTTTTTCACCATTCAAAATATTATGTATAATTTCTGCATTTCTTTGCGGATTCCCACCCTGAATAGAAGATAACGATGATTTATTAATTCCGAACTTTTCAGGATTAATATAATAAGTTGATACTTTACCATGTTTAACTTCTGATATTTTTGTATCACTTGATATACTGATTTCATCAAGTCCATCATTACTATGAACAACAAAGGCATTTTTAACACCCAGATTACTTAAGACACCAGCCAATTTTTCTGTTAAACTTTCGCTAAAAACTCCCAGAACCTGAGCATGTGCACCAGCGGGATTGGTCAGTGGTCCTAATATATTAAAAATAGTGCGTATCCCTATTTCCTGTCTTGGTCCAATTGCATGCTTCATTGCTGTATGGAATAATGGAGCAAATAAAAATCCTATTCCAATGGTATTTATGCATTCTTCAGTTTTTTTAACATCAGACTGAATATTAACACCAAGAGCTGTAAGAACATCCGCACTCCCGCATAGACTTGATACTGCTTTATTACCATGTTTTGCAACAGTAAGACCTGCTCCGGCTGCGACTATTGCACAGGCAGTGGAAACATTAAAAGTTTTACCACCGTCTCCGCCTGTACCGCATGTATCAACAACTATATCTTTTTTAACGTTTATTCTTACAGCTTTTTCGCGCATTGCACGAGCGCAGCCTGTAATTTCTTCTACTGTTTCACCTTTCATGCGCAATGCTGTAATAAAACATGCAATCTGAGCAGATGTGGTTTCTCCATTCATAATACTTAACATAGTACTGTAAGCTTCTTCTATAGTAAGATTTTCTTTATCTACTATCTTTTTTATAATATCTTTTATCATGATTATATTGCCTCCTTGAATTAGTTTTAAGTTTTAAGTCTTAAGTTTTTAGTTCTAAACTTATAACTTACTACTTAAAACTAATAACTTTGAAATTCCTATACATAAATTTAAAATAAAAGATGCAACTATATGAATTTGCCCGAAATTAATTTCTAGACCCTAAAACTTAGTAACTTAAATTTTATTTTATTGATTTTTCAGATATTGTCAATATATAGTTTTTGTGACTTCTTTGTGATAAAATAATTACATAATGGAAAATACTAAATTATTATATTATATAAAACATAAAACTATTTACAGAGATTTTATACAAGCTTATTTTCTTTCATTAATTATTCATATTATCATAATAATTATATTGATACTAACACCTGCACAGAAAATAAACTGGAAAAACACTTTTAATCTAACACCTAAAAGTGATTTTCTGAAAATCTCAAAATTAATTAATACAAAACAAGCTCTGAAAAAACAAGATAAAAATTTATTTAAAAGTAAAAAAACAGAAAAACCTATTGAGCCGGTTAGTAAAATCGCACCATCTGTTAGAAGTCCCATAGAAAATATTAAAGAGCTTGCTCCTGATATAAAAGAAAAGGAAAAAGAAAATATTGAACCTCTAAAACCTCAATTAATAAATGATTTAAAAGAGATTTCTCCGTCTATAGAAGAACTCCTTCCTTCTAAAATTGTTCTTAATGATTCTCAATCGTCTTTAAAATCTTCATTTAAAATAAATTTTAGTGAGGCAGAAGTTGTTAAGGGTAAAAAAACATGGATAGGATATTCAGTTGGAAATGGATCTCTATCTTCTTCTTTATCTTCATTACGCAGTCCATTAAAAAATAGTTCTTTAAATTCGCGGACAAAAGGAATTGGTTCAGGGAAAAACAACTCGGAATATTTTAATTCCGCAATTAACATTATGGATTCATCCAACCAGAGTAAATTACAGGAAAAAATTTATGAATCTTCTGAATTGGACAGTATCCCTGAATTCATAGAATATATTCCGCCTGTATATCCTGAATTAGCGCATAGAATGGGAATAGAAGGGAAAGTATCTTTAAAAATTCTGATTGATCCTGAAGGTTATGTAAAAAGAGTTGAACCAATAGAACAGGCTTCAAATGCTGTATTTGAAGAATCAGCAATAGCTGCTGTAAAACAATGGAAATTCTCACCTCCAACTGTTAACGGACAACCTGTATCTATCTGGTTCTTGCAGACACTTACATTTACTTTCGAATAAATAGTTACAAAAATTAAAACTTTACTTCAACACCTAAAAAAGGGATAAAAGGCAGGGAATATATTTCTTCTTTTTTTGTATAATCTTCATTCCATGAGTAATCAAAAACATTTTTTGCATTATAGAAATTTATTATATCAAGATAAGCTGTGGTCTCTGTTCTTTTTTTCTCAAAATGCCGTGCTATTTTAAAATCTAAACGATGATATAATGGAAAGCGATCTGAGTTTGTTCCACCTTCCTGAGGTATCCATCTTTGTAAAGCTGTATCATATTCTCTGCTTATAATTGGAGTATAAGGTTTACCTGTATTTATATACCAGGTCCAACTGTATGTCCATTTCGGTGAATATTCATAATTACCAACTATAGCTATAGTGTGCCTTTGATCGTGAGACGGATATATCCAGCCTTCTGTTTCATTATATTTACGTTTGGCAATACAATATGTATAGGTGATCCAGCCGTTAATTTTTCTTGTCTCTTTCCTCTGCAGAAATAAATCCACTCCTTTTGAAAATCCTTTACCGTTATTTGAGTACTTTAGATCTGACGTCTCTTTTGTAATAAGCTGTGAATAATCTTTATAATATATTTCTGCACGCCCCATTGTATCTTTATCAAACAGATGCTCAAATCCAAAAATATAATGATCTGCTCTTTCAGGTTTTAAATCCGGATTTCCTTCATCTTTACTTGTTCTAATAAAATCAACTGGAAACTGGGAATATTGTCCCCATGCGCTTTTTAATATTGTATTTTTATTTATATTATAATTAAACATTAAACGCGGTGAATATGCCCATTTATCTGTTATAGAAAAATATTCTGCACGTGCGCCATATCTTATTGTCAAAGTTGTATCCAGGGTTTTCCATGTATCCTGGACAAAATAGCCGTTATATCTTCCGATATTATTTTCCTCAACAGTACGATACTCATAATTCAGATCCTGGTAATTCAAATCCTGAGTTGCCCCCTGTTTGGTATTTGTATAATATCTGTAACGTGCTTTTAAATCCATATCAGTGTTGCTCAGATATAATCCTGTTTTAAATTCGTGCCCTTCTGGCAGAATGAATGTATAATCCTGTCGTAATGTATTTGTATAATAATCATATCTATGCATTTCAGGTGAAACAGATGCTGTTCTTTCAACATCTATTTTTTCTCTATTATTAGCAATTGTACTTTGAATATAGAAATTTCCGGTTGCGAGATATTTCCAGTCCATACTGAATACATCCTGAAAATCATTATATATAAACTTTTTAAAATCAGTTTTGTTTTTAGCATCTTCATTTTCTTCCACATCAGCTTTCAGATCATCGAGTGTCTGAAAGAAAAGAAAAGTAAGGTGGTTCTGGGAATTTGGATTTGAAACAAATTTTTCCAGATAATCACCGTAGTTCGGCACTGCAACATTTTTTTGCCCTATTGCTTTAAGCAGAAGGTCATAATAAGAACGTCTCAGGGATAAGAGCCAGTTTCCTTTTATTTTGTCAAAAGGACCATCCAGTTTTAATTTGAATGTCATAAGACTGACATCCATTATGCCTTTTGTCTTTTCGCTGTTGCCTTCCTGTGTTGTTATATCAATAACTGAAGAAAGAGATTGTCCCCCTTCTGCTGCCATACCTCCAGCATAGAAATCAATCTTTTCAATTATGTCCGGATTAACAAGACTGGTAAAACCACCCATATGATATGGATTCCCTGCATATAGACGGTCAATCAACACAAGATTCTGTTCCCTCTCTCCGCCTCTAACATACATAGCAGCACTGAAATCAGCTTCCTTTATAACTCCGGGCAATGTATGTATTACCTTAAATGCATCTTCTAATGCACCTGCGCTTTTCTTTATATTTTCTGCTTTTACAGTCTGCATGCTGATTTCTTCTTTTTTCACTATTTCATTTTTTTCTTTTGCTATTACAACCTCTTTCCCTGTAATAATTACTGCCAGTTCAAGTTTTAAGAGAACTTCTTTTTTTTCTCCCGGCATAATTTCGATATTTTCTATTTTAGTTTTATAACCAATCATGCTAATTTTAAGCTCGTATTTTCCAGGAATAATATCGTTAAGAACAGCATTGCCATTTTCATCAGTTTTAATTTTGGTTTTTGTTTTATTAATTTCAACAAATGCGTTTTTTAAAGGAGTATCTGTTGTTTTATCTAATACTCTAATACTTAATATACTGTAAGTATTTTGAGCAAACAGAACAGATTCAGTAGAAATGAATAAAGAACAGATTATTAAAATAAATAATTTTTTACTTAAATTTATATTTTTCATAATTATGATAATATAAATTTATATATTTTTTTTGTCAACTTATAATAAGCTATGACAGAAATTCCTCAAAATCGAAAAAAT
>JACRDZ010000207.1 GCA_016212735.1 Candidatus Firestoneibacteriota bacterium
CAATATAATATATTTGGATATACCTGGGATTCAACTAAATATGTTGAACAAATAATAGATAACCGAGCAGAGCCAAGTATCAGTGCTGCTTATGCAAATCAATTACCTTATCCAAATATAGCTATTGCATATGGCGGTGGTTCAGGTTTATACTATACATTATATGATACAAGTTATGATAAATGGACAATAAAAATAATAGAAGTTGGCCCTGGTGTTGGAAAAGATATTAGTCTACAAATAGATATTAATGGTAATCCTCATATTAGTTATACAGACTCATATAAACAGTGCCTTAAGTATTGTTATTACTATGATTCCACATGGTATATTCAAACAATAGATAATGGACCAGAGGTTGGAAGATTTAGTAATCTACAACTAGATCAAAATCAATATCCTCATATTGCTTATTATGACGCAAAAAATGGTGCGTTGAAGTACATTTATTTTAATGGTAATAAATGGAATAAAGAAGTTATAGATATTGAAGATAAAAAGATGTTAGGTTTATATATTTCTTTCAAAATGGATAAAATAGGGAATAGACATATCAGTTATTATAATGCCACAGACCATTATTTAAAATATGCTTATTCTAGTGGTCTAAATTGGCAAATTGAGGTTGTTGATACAACAGGAATTACAGGATTATATACTTCACTCTCGTTTGATAACAAAAATAATCCTAATATTATATATAATAGCAATGGTATGCTAAAATATACATATAAAGATATTTCTGGAGATTGGATATATGAAGTAATAGATAATACCTTTGGTTCAGGAGCATCTCGAAGCAAACTTATATTAGATGAAGAAAATAATAAAAAACATGTGTTTTATTTTGTTAATAAATATTCTTCTATTATATTAAAATATGCTTGTTATATAAATGGTAAATGGGAGATAAAACTAGTAAAAAATTATGGTGGACTGTATTATTATTATTTTAGTGATTTTGATGTTACAAGCGATATAAATAATGAACTATGGCTTTTTTCATATTATTATGGAGTAAGATCTTTAGGCCCTGATATTTCAAGTATAAAGTAAAATTATATATAATCTCTTCAGTGAAATGATTGTCGATAAAATGTCTTTATCGGGGATCTAGCATCAGATCCATGATATGCTGGTTTCTATTTAATTATTTTTTAATAGCTTTGAATTTATTTATATTCTATGCTAATATTTTTTTAGAAGAGAATAATAGAATATAAGGAGAGAATATGCATAAAGTAAAAACTGCTGTATTAGTTATAAGCATCATGTTTCTTGTTTTATTTACTGCAAATAATTGTTTTTCAGAAATATATTACACATCTGACGTTTTAATTGGAGAAAAAGCTATTGGACTGGGAGGAGCATTTTCAGCTATAGCAGATAGTCCGGAAGCTTGTTTTTATAATCCTGCTGGTTTAGTATTAGCAACTGTTCCATATCTTTCCGTATCAGCTCAGGTAGCAGAATATAGCGAACAAAAAGGTAAATTTTTGTTTTCAAAAAACGAAAAGTTTTATTCACAGGAACTTGTCCCGTCTTTTTGGGGAATTTCCAGAGATTTAGGCCCTGGTCGTATAGGATTCTCTATTGCAGTTCCGTATTATTATGCTTATGAACTGCATCAGCGCTATGATAACAAGAAAATAAATCCATTTGATTCTGCTACTATTATTAAAGATAAAAAAACTATGGATAAAACATATTTAATAGGCCCATCTTATGGTTATAAAATCAATCCTGACCTTTTTATCGGCAGCACTATATATTTTAATTATAAAGTATTCAAAGAACAAAATAATACTTATATAAACGGATATGGGAAAGGATTTTCAGCATTTAATAAGGCAGTTAATGAAAATGATGGAAGCGGGATTGGGATATCCAGTATTTTTGGATTATTATTTAAATATTCAGAAAAACTGAATTTAAGCACTGTTTTTAAAAGCGGTGATTTTGCAACAAACAATGTAAATTATAAAAGTGATACTTTCCAATATACAGAAATAGGTGATTCTACTTCATTTGTTCCTGTTCCTCCTGTGGACAAAACTATAAAAAATAAATTTCAGATGCCGCCTTCAACAACTTTTGGATTAGCTTATAGATTAAATACGAAAGTATTTTTTAGTTATGATATTTCATATTTTTTCCCTGTTGCTTATAATATAGATTATATTAAGTATAATTCTTCTTCAAAAGAATTTGAAACATTAACAAAAAGAATACAGAAACGAAATATATTTAATCATAATGTCGGCGGAGAATATATGATTACAGAAAATATCCCCCTGCGTTTGGGTTTCTATACAAATTATTCACTTGCGCCTGAAATCGATATAAATAATGTGGAAGAAAAATCAACACATATTGATAAATACGGGATATCATTAAGTAGCGGAATGATTTCAGAGAATTCAACTTTAATGATTAATTTAAAATACGGATTTGGCAAAGGAGAAATGGCAAGTTATAATTTTGATAAAAAAGGATATGAAAAACAAGACCTGATATTTTCAAGTTATGGTATAGGATTATCTGGCTCTTACTGGTTCTAAAAATTAAAAATTCCTGAACCAATACGTATTATGTTGGCACCCTCTTCAATAGCAATTTCAAAATCATTTGTCATTCCCATTGAAAGATAGATTAAATTTTTCAATGCCAGATTTTTTTTTAATTTACGTAATTTAATAAAACAATTTCTTGCTTCATTTAAATCCTGTGAATATGTTGCTATAGTCATTAAGCCTTTTAAATTCAATTTCGGTAATTCTATTATTGATTCTATTGTCTCTTTAACTTTTTCCGGAAGTATGCCATATTTTTCTGGATCGGTTGAAGTTTTTACTTCAATAAGAATGTCCATCATTTTATTCTGCTTTTCACATTCATTTGAAATTTCCTGAGCAAGAGAAATGCTATCAACAGAATGAATCATATCAAACATCCTTACAGCATCTTTAACTTTATTTTTCTGCAGGTGTCCGATAAAATGCATCTTTACTTTATCTTTTATAAACTCATATTTATCCCTGGCTTCCTGAATACGGCTTTCTCCAATTATTTTCACTCCTGTATTAATTGCTTCTATTATATCAGAAATCCCAACTGTTTTAGTTACTGCAACAAGTATAATATCGTCAGGATTTTTACCAATACGCAAACATGCTTCTTTTATTCTTTTATTTATCTTAAAAATATTTTCTGATATATTCATTTATTACTTTCTTCTGCTACCTGATTATGTGTTAGCTAATAAATTTCTGTCCGGGTTTAATTCTATATCCTAATACAAAATCATAAGCAGACATTTTTTTCTTATTTTCCGGTTGTATAACTTTAATAATTATCGCACCATGTCCTGAAGCAACAAAAATCCCATGATTTTTTTCTATTTTAAATATTTCACCTTCTTTTAGTTTGTGACTTCTGATTGCTGAATCCTTACTTGTGTCATATATATCTGCATCCCATATCTTAATTAATTTATTTTCAAGCCAGGAATATGTCCCAGGCCATGGAGTCATACCTCGAATTAAATTTATTATTTCGTCACTTTTTTTACTCCAATCAATTTTTCCGTCTTCTTTCTTAATTATACGAGCATAGGAAGCCTGACTATTATCTTGAATATAACGCGGAAAGGATCCAGAATCTATTAATTCTAATGTTTTTAAAAGAATTTCTCCTCCTAAAACAGATAATTTATCATGTAATGTTTCTCTTGTATCCTCATGTAATATAGAAATTTTATCCTGTAAAATTATATCACCTGTATCAATCCCTTCATCCATAAAAAGGGAAGTTACTCCAGTTTCTTTTTCACCATTTATTAATGCCCATTGGATAGGAGCTGCTCCTCGATATTTTGGCAGCAGTGATCCGTGTATATTAATACATCCAAGAGAAGGTAAAGAAAGAAGCGGTTTACGCAATATTTTACCAAAAGATATAACTATTCCAATATCAGGTTTTAATGTGATGATTTCTTTATTAAATTCTTCATTATTTAATTTTTCGGGTTGTATTATCGGTAATCCCAGTGAAAGTGATTTTTCTTTAACTGGAGGAGATATTAGTTTATATCCTCTCCCTTGTACAGAGTCAGGGGTTGTAATAACTTTCAGTATCTCATATTTATTACATGCAGCGAGTTTTTCCAGAGAAGGGACTGCAAAAGAAGATGTCCCCATGAAAATAATTTTCATTATTCTTTCTTACTCCGTGAAAGTTCTTCAAGTTTTTTTAAATCTTTACGTAACAGTTGTTTTCTGACAAAATTAATATGATCTATAAATAATATTCCATTAAGATGATCTATTTCATGTTGGAATATACGTGCAACCAGGTCATTTTCTTCAAACTCTATCCTTTCTCCATTTATATTCATACCCTGAACTTTTATACTGCTGAAACGTTTAACATCAATATTTATTTCTGGAAAACTCAGGCATCCTTCTTCACATATATATTCTCCGGATGATGCAGTAATCTTTGGATTTAGTATAGCAACAGCTTTTGATTGAGGGTTTTTAACTTTCATGTCTATAACTATTATCTGTTTTGCAATACCAATCTGATTGGAAGCTAACCCAATACCTGGAGCTTCATACATGGTCTCGATCATATCATTGATTATTTCTTCAATTTCTTGTGTAATTTCAGTTATAGGTTGAGCTTTTTGACGTAAAATAGGATTTCCATAAGTAAATATTTTTCTTTTTGCCATGGTAATTAGATAGAGCATAGAACATAGAATATATTTTTCTGTGTTATATTTTTATTATTCCTTTCTTTTTTTTGCTCTTTCTTCCAGTATACCAAGTAAAATAGGTATAATAATCATTGAAATATAAAAACCAATCAAGTAGTTCATATAAAAAATCTCCTTAGGGTTTGCCCGGTAATGTCAAAA
>JACRDZ010000211.1 GCA_016212735.1 Candidatus Firestoneibacteriota bacterium
ACAAGTCTCTTAATCCCATATTTTAATACACTTGTATAAAAATTTATTATAAGACCTACTTTTATTTTTGAATATTGCACATCCTATAATTTTATTAGTTAATTCTTCATTATAATAAATTATTTTCTCTCGAGTCTCCGTGCCTCTGTGGTTTAATATCCATCATTTGTCTCCATGCTTTTCACTTGTATTTTAAGGCTAAAAGTTCGTTGTAGTGCTAAAATCTACTTAAAAATATCCCTTTTTTTGCAAAATTCAGAACTACCTCCGGAAAAATCCCAAGAAAAATAACCATAATTACTGCAGCAGAAATTGTATATAAAAGGACATTAGAACGCTCAGGTTTTTTTGACTCTTCACCAGGAGGATAAAAATACATTTTAATTATAACCTTAGCATAATAATAAACTGATATTACACTGTTTATAACTCCAATTACTGCAAGCCATGTATAACGTGCTTTTATTGCTGACATGAAAAGATAAAATTTTCCTGCAAATCCAACTGTTGGCGGAATTCCTGCTAATGCAGCCATAAATACCGCCATTAAAAAGGCATACATTGGTGATGTCCGGGATAATCCTGCAAAATTTTCTATTTTATCTTCCATTGTTCTTTCATTTGAAATTAGTATTACTACTGCAAATGCTCCTATATTCATTAAAGCGTAAACAAGTAAATAAAATATTGTGCTTGAAATCCCTAATTCTGGTTCTCTTGAAGCAGCAACAAGTCCAATTACAATATAACCTGTATGTGCGATACTTGAATAAGCCAGCATTCTTTTAATATTGCTTTGTAAAATAGCAACGACATTACTGAAGCTCATTGTTAAAATTGATAATATAGCTAAAATCATTGCCCAGTCGGTTTTAAACACACCCATAGCAATTAAAAGAAATCTTATCAAAGCTGCAAAACCAGCTGCTTTTGGACCAACTGACATGAATGCAGTTACTGTTGTCAGAGAGCCTTCATATACATCAGGAGTCCATAAATGAAACGGAACAACAGATATTTTAAAACATAATCCAACTGTAATAAATACAAATCCTATTATAAGACTCGAATTATTATACATGCTTTTATCCTGTAGAAATTTCCCGATTGTATATAAATTTGTGCTTCCTGTATATCCATAGATAAAGGACATACCATAAATCATTACACACGTTGCAAGAGAACCCAATATAAAGTATTTTAAAGCTGCTTCATTTGATTTTATATCTCTGCGAATAAAGCCGGCAAGAATATATAATGCCAGAGACATAAGCTCTATACCTAAAAATATAATAAGAATATCCGCTGCACCTGCAACAACCATCATACCAACAGTAGCAAAAAGTACAATTACATAAAACTCCCCTTGATTAACTTTTTCTATCATCAGATTTTTTTGCGAAATTAGAATTGACATTAACGTTGATACATAAAATATTATCTTAAAAATATTTGAAAAAGGATCTACTATTATCATATTATTAAAAACCGTATAATTGCTGTTTAAAAGTGAAAATGATGCTACAGAAGATAAAGCAAGACCAATAATCGCGAGAATCAAGGGTGTTATTTTATCCTCTTTATCCTGAGTAAATACATCTACAAGCAAAATTACCATTGCAAATATACAAAGTATAATTTCAGGTAGAATACCTATTAAATCAGCTTTATTCATTAAAACCTCCGTTATTTACAAATATTTCAATAGATTTGTAACTGATGCTTTAAACATATTCAAAAAAGTTACAGGGTATAAACCAACCCAGAATACCATTATTGCCAATGGAACAAGACAAAATAGTTCATTTAAGTTGAGATCTTTTAATTTCTTGTTTTTAGGATTTGTAACTTCACCAAGAAAAACTCGCTGAAACATCCAGAACGTATATGCTGCACCAAAAACAAATCCGGGGATAGAAAGCATTGTTAATACTCTATAGAACAAACTGTTGTTTTTTAACTGATTACCAAAACCACCCATTAATATCATTATTTCACCTATAAAACCATTTGTAAAAGGAACTCCAACAGAAGCAAGCATAAATATTGTGAATAATACTCCATAGTGCGGTGTTTGTTTTAAAAGCCCGCCAAATTCATCTATGAGTTTTGTATGACGTCTTTCGTAAATTATTCCTACTGAAAGAAATAATGCTCCAGTAACTATTCCATGGTTAAAAATCTGCATTAGTCCACCTTCAATTCCTTCCTGAGTAAACGAAAAAATCCCAAGCATTATTGCTCCCATATGACATACACTTGAATAAGCAATCAGCCTTTTCATATCCTTCTGCCCCATTGCCACCCAGGCACAATAAACTATAGCAATAAATGCTAATATACTAATAAGAGGTGCAAAACGATGGCTGGCTTCAGGTAGTATTGGTAAAGAAAAACGTAAAAACCCATAGGTTCCCATTTTTAACATCACACCTGCTAAAATTACACTGCCTGCAGTAGGAGCCTGCACATGTGCATCCGGTAACCATGTATGAAATGGAAACATAGGAACTTTAATTGCAAATGCCAGAAAGAATAGTATAAATATCCAGAATTGAAATGCTGATGTATATTGCTGATTTATCTTTATCAATTCAAGAACATTAAATGTATATACACCTGTAAGTTCTCCATGTTTGAGAAAAAGAGCCAGTATGCCAACAAGCATAAGCATACTGCCTAATAATGTATATAGAAAAAATTTAATTGCTGCATATAAACGGTTTTCAGATCCCCAAATACCTATAAGAAATACCATTGGAATAAGCATTAATTCCCAGAAAATATAAAACAGAAAAAAATCTAACGCTAAAATAGCTCCCATCATTCCTATCATCATTAGAAGCATAAAAAGATAAAATTCTTTTACTCTATCTTTAATATAATCCCATGAAAATATTATAGAAATAAGTGTCAGCCCTGTTATTAGAGGAACAAGAAGAATACTTATCCCATCTACTCCCATCATATATGATATACCTAAGGAAGGCATCCATGCTTTATTTTCAATAAACTGAAATCCTGCAATATTTTTATCAAAACCAAAAATAACTACCATTGAAAAAATAAAATCAATAGCTGTTACAACTATTGCTGTTTTTTTTATTAAATCCTCTTTATCTATTTTAAAAGTGGTAATTAGCAATACTCCAACTAAAGGGAAAAAAGTAATAAATGATAAAATTGGGAAATTCATTAATAAACCTCCGTTATATCTTATATTATTATCAAACAAACTGTAACTATAGCTACAAGTCCAAGTACAATGCTGAGTGCATAGTTTTGAATATACCCTGTCTGAATTCTTCTCATACCTCTTCCATAAGTATGAATAAACCATCCAACGCCATTTACC
>JACRDZ010000205.1 GCA_016212735.1 Candidatus Firestoneibacteriota bacterium
AAACTTCTATTGCACAAGAATGAGTAAAAACTAACCACAGAGTTCACAGAGGATTTTAAATTTAAAAATAATTTTTTCTCAGTGTTCTCTGTGGTAATTTTTTTTCTGTGGTTCATTTTTTTATCCTTTTTTTCATTTTACTTTTGACAGTACCTTTTTATTTACCAAACATATCTTTAAGCAAATTTAATACATTATTGTCTTTATCAAAACTGCCTGCTTTAATTAGTTCTTCAAGCTCACCAACATCAAACCATATACCATGATTATTCTTGCACTTATCCAGACATACTTTTTTTTCAATACCGCATAGAACTTTCTGCATCTTTTTTAAACATATAGGGCATTTTTTGTTTTTTTCTTTACAATCCTTATATTCTTTAAAAGAAGCCAGAAGAGCATCTTTCCCCTGAGAGTTTCCCAACAGAAGCTCTAACTCTCCTGCATCAAGCCATACGCCTTTGCATGAAATACAATGATCTATTTCTATTTCATTAAGTTCTAAAATTACCATTGGTTCTTTACAAACCGGACATTTCATTTCATTATTCCTCGTATTAATATTATATTTTACTGTATTAATAAATATTAGCAAGCAAAAGATCAGAAACTTATTTCTTCATAATCTCTTGTCATATCTATTACAGGTATAACTGGTGTATTATCTTTGAGAAGTCTCTTTATTAAATCCTGTGAAATACTTCTGTATTTCAAAATTGCTTCAATTTTTAATGGAGATACAGCATCTAAAGGTATTGAAAAACCATACTTTTCTATAACGTATCCTTTTGGCGGAATTCTGTAATCTAAAAGTATTTTTTCAGCGATAGCTATATTAAGTACAGGATTGTCTTTCGCATCTCCAAATACAGTATTGTATATTACTGCATTTTCAGAAATTTTACCATTATCATCTAATGTCCCTGACCTGAATATTATTTTATTTTCACCATCTGTTATTTTAATATCCAGCCACATCTGCCTTAACTCTGTTATACCTGTCGGCAAATAATGACCTGCTCCTGAATTTATCACCTTAATATTTATTTTTGCGTGTTTATTTTTTGAATATTCACCTTCTCTTATTATTTCAAGTGCAGCAGCATTAGTAAGTTTTTCAATTGCCATGTCAGAATGAACTTCACTGCCTAAAAGTTTCGGGACTAATGCATTTGCACCAATAAAATAATGTGTCCATATATGTTTTCTGTCTGGACCATCTTTTGCTGCTTTCCCTGGATTATCAGGCATCTTTGTTTTCCCTGTAACAGGGATACCTGGTTTCTGTCTCATATGACAATCCTGACAATGGATACTGGTCCTGGGATCTCCTGTATTATATGGACTGTTTTTCCATTCTTCATAAGTATTCTCAAGTTTAAATTTATTTTTTGCATGTGTAACATTATGACATAAACCGCAAAATTCAGATTTTGTATGAAATTCTGAATATTTCGATGGATGAGCTTCTGTATATGAATCCTTAAAAGGGCCGAGCATTCTTGATAATTCACTTTTTATATCTGTTGAATCCATTTTATACACAGCATCCCCAATATGTTCTGCTTCATTAATACTGTGACACCAGTTACAGAAAACACCTTGCGAGGGGAGTTCATCAAGTTTACTGTAATCATCTTTTGGTGAAAGTATTGATCCTGAAAAATATCCAAGAGGAGTATGACATTTAATACATGATTTCATAACAAGAACCTGTTCTTCTGTTAACAAATCATTACTAAATAATTTTGTTACTGCCTGCCATATAGGATCATAAAACGCTTTATTATGCATTGAACCTTTCCATTGATTATATATTTCTATATGACATTTACCGCAAATTTCAGGTTTACTAAACTGGTCTACTTTTGTTGAATTCTGGTTGGATGTAAAATTCAAAATTGCAGGTAAAAAGATTAATAATATTGTTAATTTATTTATATTAATTATAAGTTACTCCCGCAAATCCTTTTATTAACTCATCTAATTCAGATGTTAATATCTGTATTATTTTAGTAATGATTTACCAGTCATTTCTTCTGGTTTTGATATTCCTAATAATTCTAAAATAGTAGGAGCAATATCAGCTAATTTCCCGTTTTTAAGATTATATTTAATTTTATTACCTGCTAATATTAAAGGAACATAATTTGATGTATGGGCTGTAAAAGGATTATGTGTTGAGAAATCTATCATTTGTTCTGCATTTCCATGGTCCCCGGTTATTAAAACAGCACCATCAATTTTTAATGTTTCATCTACTACTTTACCAACACATGTATCTACTGTTTTAATTGCTTCCTTTGCTGCATTCAGAAATCCTGTATGTCCTACCATATCAGGATTAGCATAATTTAAAACTATCAAATTATGTTTCTTTCTGCGAATCTCTTCAATAACCCTGTCAGTTACTTCATAAGCACTCATTTCAGGTTTTAAATTATATGTAGCTACTTTTGGGGAAGGGATTAATATTCTGGTTTCACCTTTATATTGTAATTCTTTCCCTCCGCTGAAAAAATAAGTCACATGTGCATATTTCTCAGTTTCAGCTATCCTTAATTGAGTCATACTATGTTTAGTTATAACTTCTCCAAGATCATTTTCAATATCTTCTTTTGGATATGCAACAGGGAGATTAAAAGTCTCATCATATTCACACATACATGCAAATTTAATGTTTTTAAATATTTTGTTTTTAAAATATATAAAATTAATATTATTTATTGCCCTTGTTATTTGACGAGCTCTGTCAGGTCTGAAATTATAAAATATTATACTATCATTATCTTTTATACTTGCAATTGGATTACCGTTTTTATTATCAATTATTATTGTAGGTTTAATAAATTCGTCATCCTCTCCTCTTTTATATCCTTCTTCTGTTGCTTTTATGCCTGAAGTGGAACGGAAACCTTTATTATTCACAAGTGCTTCATAAGCAATATGTGTTCTTTCCCAGCGATTATCACGATCCATACTATAATATCTGCCTATAACAGTTGCCAGCTTGCCAACTTTAGCAGTCTTTAATTTGTTTTCCAGCTCCTTAAAATATTTTTTTGCACATCGCGGCGGGACATCACGTCCGTCTAAAAATGCATGTATAAAAACATTCTTAATATTATATTTTTTTACAAGATCAATTAATGCAAACAAATGATTAATATGACTGTGCACTCCGCCGTCAGAAAGTAATCCCATTAAATGTAAAGCTGAGTTATTACGTTTTGCATGTATCATGCTTTGTTCAAAAACAGGATTATTGAAAAAACAGCCTTTTTTTATATCAAGCGAGATTTTCGTAAGAGGTTGATATACAATACGTCCTGCACCGATATTTAAATGACCAACTTCTGAGTTTCCCATTTGTTTATCAGGGAGACCAACATCTTCACCAAACGATTTCAATTTCGAAAATGGATATTTTTTATAATATGAATCCATATTTGGTGTATTTGCAAGTTTAATTGCGTTACCATCTTTTTTATTATTTAATCCCCATCCGTCCATTATTAATAGAACAATATTTTTTACATATTTCACAAAAAAATCCTTTTATATTTTTATTTTTACATCTTCCGCATTTCTGACTGAATTATTACTTTTCTTCAACAGGTTTTTTTATTTCTTCAAATAATCGTTCAATTATATTTATGCTTGTTATTCCATCTGCTTCTGCATTAAAGTTTGTTATAATTCTATGTCTGAGTACAGATGCTGCAACTTTAATAATATCTTCACATGATACACTATATCTGCCGTGCATTATTGCTCTTGCTTTTGCTGCAAGAACGATATACTGTGAAGCGCGCGGACCAGCCCCCCAGCTCACCCAGTCTTTAATAAATTTAGGCGCATCTGGCTCATTTGGTCTTGAAGCACGAACTATTTTAACTGCATATTTAACAACATACGGTGCTATTGGCACTTTTTTAACAAGTTCCTGAAGATAGAGTATTTGTTCTCCATTAAGCACTACCTTAATGTCTGCTTCATAGAGAGAAGTAGTCACCTGAGCAATTTTTATTTCTTCATCTTCTTTGGGATAATTTATCATAATATTAAACATAAAACGATCAAGTTGAGCTTCAGGAAGAGGATATGTCCCTTCTTGTTCAATAGGATTTTGTGTAGCTAAAACAAAAAACGGTTGTGCTAATTTATATGTTTTACCTGAAGCAGTAACATTATATTCCTGCATTGCTTCCAGTAATGCTGCCTGGGTTTTTGGAGGTGTACGGTTAATTTCATCTGCTAGAATGATATTTGAAAAAATTGGGCCCTTTAAAAAAATGAATTCTCTGCGTCTTGTTTCCATATTTTCCTGAAGAATATCTGTACCAGTAATATCAGAAGGCATTAAATCAGGAGTAAATTGAATTCTTTTAAAATCAAGTCCTAATGTTTTTGCGATTGTTTGAACCATAAGTGTTTTTGCAAGTCCTGGGACACCCACTAAAAGACAATGACCTCGTGAAAAGAGTGCTATTAAAAATTCATCCAGAATAGCATCCTGCCCAACAATAACTTTATCTATTTCTTTCAATATAAGTTCTCTGGCTCTTTTTAACTCTTCTACTGATTTAAGATCATTCTCCATATATTTCCTCATCTTTCTACATTTTCATCATTATCTGGATCTGCTGATTGTTTTTTCCCTATTTCAAGTTCATCAAAATAATTTAACTGTAATGTGCTTAATGTAGTATCTAACATATCCTGTTCTCTTTTAGAAAGATTCCCGCGTGTCTTGGTTTTTAACATAGCAAGTATATCAATTGTAGCCTGTGCTTTTGTAATATTACGTTCTATTTTACCTGTTTCAGGATTAATGGTTTTCCCTAAAAGCTGCACAGCCATAGATGAAAGTGATAATATTAAATCAACAAAAAGTATTGAATCCCTATCCTCATGGTTATTCTCCATAACCTTATCCTCCATATATATTTTCTTTTATCCAGGAGGCCATGTCATCTTTCTACCGCCTAAAAGATGAAAATGAATATGATAGACAGCCTGTCCACCGTCCATATTGCAGTTTGTTACAATTCTAAATCCCTTTTCTGCACACCCTGTTCTTTGAGCTAATTCATTAATAATTTTATGAATTTTATATATGATTTCAGAATCATCTAAAGTTATATCGAGTATTGTTGAAATATGCTTCTTTGGAATAACAAGAATATGTACTGGTGCTTGAGGATTAACATCTTCAAATGCCAGGATTTCGTTATCTTCATAAACAATTTTACCGGGTATTTTTTTATTAATTATTTTACAAAATATACAGTTCTCCATATTATTCCTCCATGATTTAATTAGTTTTAAGTTTTTAGTTTTTAGTTCTAAACTTATAACTTACTACTTAAAACTAATAACTTTGAAATTCCTATGCCTTTAAATAACAACAATCTTATCATAAATTATAAGAAAATAATATCACTTTTTATATTTTTTCGTTCCAACCTATTCAAACTGATAAGTTAATGAAAATGCATGTGTTATATCAAGCACAGGATGAGTAAGTAATCCGTAATCGAACTTTATATGTGATATATTTATTCCTGTACCTATTCCATATCTATTACTCCTTGTCTGTATTCCATAACGTAAAAAAATATATTTATATATATTAATTTCTTCTGAAAATATAAATTCATCTTTATTATTATCATCCGAATAGTAATCAATATTAAAATGCATAGTTTTAACTGGATAAATCGTAATCCCTGTTGTTGTGTTTCCTGAAATTGTAAAGTCACTTTCTTTTTTTATAGTATTTCTATTTATATAATAAAAAGTCATATCACTTAAAAAATATATTATACCAATATCTATATTATGATTATATTTAATTTCAGATGATGAATTAATTTGATATCTTTTTATATTTAAACCTGCATTAAGCTTTTCTTTTTTCCATGCAATTGGAATTATTAATAAATCATTTGTAAAATCTTCAATATTTTGTTTTTCATAAAGCAAACCGGAAAATATAGGGACTTTCTTAAATGGATAATTAAATGATATAGATGTCTTTTCGATATCCATTAAATTATAAAAACGGATATAGTTTAGAGCTAATTCTGGTCTGGATATTTCGCATATTATAGCAGGATTATAGTATAATAAAAGCGGATCTGGTGTGTATGGGACTCCTGCGGCACCAGCTAAACTTAATCTTATCGCACTTTCAAGAGAAGACTCATAAGTAAATAAAACATTAAAAGATATAAAAAAATATAATAAAACAAAGATGTAAAAAAAATTTTTGTAAGACATATTTTTTTATTAGTTTTAAGTCTTAAGTTTTTAGTTCTAAACTTATAACTTACTACTTAAAACTAATAACTTTGAAATTCCTATATTTTTTATTAGTAATTATTTATTAATGTAATTAGATTACTTATTATCATAACCAATACAATAATATAAAAACTATATCTCAATATCATCCTTAGTCTTGG
Source organism: Candidatus Firestoneibacteriota bacterium (assembly GCA_016212735.1). Next base: position 6,471 of record JACRDZ010000205.1, read on the forward strand.
ATTAAGTGATGACCATAATATTATTTTCATAAAAGAATTATACTAAATATTATCTATGCCTGCAAATCATTTCCAGTTCTAAATAATATACATTTTCGTTTTTTTTTGTCTTTTTAAAAATTCTGATTTTTTATTTTCATATCCAGAACGATTAAGGATCCCATACATAAAGTTTTTACCTGCTTCAACACCCGGCTGATCAAATGCATTAATTTGAAAAAGCTCTCCTGCAATTGCAGTTTTCATTTCTAATAAATATATAAACTGCCCAATAGTAAATTCATTAATCTCAGGAATGTGAATAGTTGCATTCGGCCGTTTTTCTTTTGTTAGAGAATATTCAGTAGATACCCATTCAGTTTCCATTAATTCATTTAAAGTATATTTCCCGAGATATTTTAGTTCTATGTTTTTATCTTCTGGTATTTTAATATTTGCATTAAATTTTTTGACATGAATAAATGTTATTATTTTATCATGCGGCCCTTCCATATAAAGCTGAAGCTGTGAATGCTGATCTGTAACACCCAAAGCGCTAATAGGTGTTGATCCTGTTTCAACAACACTTCCATCTTTAGCATATTTTTTCCCAATACTTTCTGCCCATAATTGTCTGAACCAATCGGTTATATCCTTAAATTTAGAAGTATAAGGCATCATAACAATCATGTTTATTTCTTTATTTATAAATGCATTGTGATGCAGAGTAGCACTGATTGCTGCAGGATTCTTCCAAATTTGATCGCTTAAACAAATTTTATCCATAAAACGAGCACCTGCTAAAATAGCTTCAATATCTATGCCTGCAAGTTTTGCAGGAAGTAGCCCTACAGGACTTAAAACAGAAAAACGTCCTCCAACAGTTGAAGGAATAGAAAAAGATGATATTTTTTCCTTAATTGCAATATTACGGAGTTCTCCCCTGTCTGAATCAGTTGTTATAACAATATTATTAATATAATTCTTTCCTAATATCTTTTTTAATTTATTTTTAATTATAAGAAATGCACTCATAGTTTCCACAGTACTACCGGATTTTGTTATCACATTAACAAGAGTCTTTCTCAGATCACAAATGCTTAATAATCCTGAAAGCTCTTCAGTATCAACATTATCATAAAAGAAAATACGCGGATATTCTCTTTTTGGATATTCTAATAGATTATAATAAGAAGGTTTAAGTAGAGATACAAGAGCTTTCCCTCCAAGAGCAGAACCTCCTATACCTAAAACAATAACATTCTCAAATTTATTTTTAACTTTTTTATAAAAATCATTAATCTTGTTCAGTTGTTCAGTATCATAGGGAAGATTCATAAATCCTTCTTTTGAAGTTCTCATATTACGCATAATTTTAAAAACAGTTCCATCCATTAAATTTATCTCATCTTCACAAACGCCATATTTATCCCCTATATATCTTGCCATAATATTATTAAAATCATAAGAAATTCGCATAGTTTCACACCATTTAGAGTTTTTCCATAATTGAGACACGGTTCACACCTCCCATTTATATTAAAGCATCCAGACTAAAGACTCAAGATCATCCGGTACTATTCCAAAACTGATTGTCCCATCAATTGGCCAGTGTTCGATTTCCATATTTCCCTGAAAAACAATTAACATAAATTCGATTCTACTAAAAGCCTGCAATCCAATATCTTTTTTTAATATTCCAATTTCAATAATTTCATTCAATGCAACAGTATTTATATCTTTAACTTTTTCCCACATTTCACTTTCGTTCTCTTTAAATAAAGCTGCTTTTGTTAAATAGTCACACAAAGATACTTCTATGTCAATTTTGAATTGTCGTGGATTCAAAACATAAATATTTATTCTTGTTTTATCCCATACTTCAGGTGGAAGTTTTTCTTTAAGATCCATTCTTATAAAGATACTGTCATAATTAAGTCCATAATATATTTTTTTTATAATTGTTTCTGTCTGATGCATTGTCCCGCTGATTTTTTGAATATCGTAAAATCCTGCAGAAAGCCACTCATAATAGTGAGATACCTTTCCATCAATTATCGGATTTATAAATGCAGTGGGCTCAGTAAAAGGGATTTCTCTGGGTTTTTGAGATATAGGGAGATAAAGATAATATGGAATTTCCTCTCCTATTAATTGATATACATTAATTAAATGTTTTCTAAATAAACTGTCAAACTCCATACGATTCAATGAAGCAAACTCATCACCATACCACCAGCACCAGTCACTGCCTTCTGCAATATATATCTCTTTCCATGCCTGTGTCAGTACATTACTATTTTTTTCATCAATATGTTTATTCTGATACTTAATCAATGCTTTTCTAGCTAAAGAAAGATAATCCCATGCCATATTATCTTCTTTATGCCCGATCCAGATATTATAATTACTATTTATCCATGACCCAGGGAAAAGGTATGAAAGCTTCTGCGGTGCTGAGGATTCAAGATACTCGCTTACTGTCACAAATTTAAAAGCTTCTTCCTGATTAAGACGTTCATATAGCGTAAGTAAAAATTCACGGCCGTCTTTAGGATAATATTCCCATGCGTTCTCACCATCCAGAATAATACTTACAAGATAGTTTTCATAATTGCATGGCAATCTGTTTTTTATTGAATAAAGATATTCGACAAAATCATTCACTGCATCTCTTGCCTTCCAATTTGAATAAATAAAACCTATTTTATCAGATATTGCAAGATCTCTGAAAACGATATTAATAGCCCTGTTATTTTTTTCAACTCTATATGCTCTATATAATGAATCTGATTTGAATATCTCCCCTGTTCTGTAAAAAGAATTTTTAAGAATTTTTTCATCTGTTGCTATCCATTTTATTCCGTTTTCGGAAATTAATGGAATTATTTCCTCACTGACAGAACCTTCTGACGGCCACATTCCTTTCGGATTTGTACCAAAAATATATTTATAATATTTAACTGCTTCTTCAATATGCCAGCGTGCATCTTCAATATGCTGAAATTTTTCTTTCGGCAGATTAATATCAGGTGATGATATTCTTGCAATATCAGTATCTATTAATAATGGCAGAATTGGATGATAATAAGGAGAAATGGAAATTTCTATCTGTCCTTTGTCCATGAATTTTTTATATACAGGCAGTATCATTCCCATGATTTCCATCTGTTTTGCTATTAATATATTTTTATCTTCTTCAGTAAATTTTTCATTTTTTTCTATAAGTCGTGCTATTTCTGTATCATTTTTTTTAAATATAGGATCAAACCATGCTAAATTGTACCAGACCTGCAAGTCAAGAAAATCCTGAGTTGTCAGATTGTTTTGTATTATCCTCAGTTTATCAATAGATATATGTTCTCCTCTTTTTTCAAGCAAATTTTTATATCGAGGGTAGATTTTTATCATTGTTTCCCAGTTTGCCATAAACAGTTTTATTAAAATATCTGTCTTTTCTTCAATAGTAAGTTCACCAGCAGGTTTACATGTAAGTCTTAATACATTATCCTGAGCCTTATTGTCTGTATAATCTTTTATCTGTTCAATAAGGGAAGGAACGAGATTAAACGTCTGATGAATATTTTCAAAAGGTTCTAAAATAGTAACCATATCATAATAGTCTTTTATTGCATGAAGCCGTACCCACGGCATTGCATATTCATTTGTCAGTATATCCTTATAGAACGGCTGATGCATATGCCATAAAAAAGCAACATTTAATTTCCCAACTGTCATATTTCCCCCTCACTTACTCTTAATATGTATTACCAGAATAAATCCTTTTTTTACAATTATTTCTGCTTTTTGTTTTTCCATAACATTGCTTATCCCTAGAGATTTCCGTCTTTCAAGTTTACTATTAATTAAATTATATTTAAATCCTTTTAAAGTTATCCCTGTGCTTTTTTCACTTAATGATAGCATTGAAACAATATCTCCCTTTTTCCCTTTTATTTGAATATGTTTATTTACAAGCTCAATAGTATATTTTTTACTCAGTATCCTTGCTCTTATTCCGTGTATAACTATTTTTTCCATTAAAAATATATTTGCTAATGCATGGTCTGGTCTTTTCCCTGACATGCATATAAAATTTATTTCTTCAGGTTTTAATCTTAAAGCTTCATCAATAGCGATTTCCGTATCTGTTTTGTCTTTATCTTTTGAAAAAGGAATTATTCTTATTCTTTTTTTAATAAAATAATTTAATATTTTCAATGGCAGAGAATCAATATCCCCTATTATAATATCCGGAGTTATTCCAGAATTATAACAATTTTTAGAACCGCCATTTACTGCAATTAAATAATCATTATTATATCCATAAAAGCCACTGTTTTCTTTTTCACCGTTTCCTATAATTCCAATACTTCTATATTTCATGATGTCCTTTTAAATTTCTTTTCAAGTTCCTCTACAGTAATTTTAATTATCGCAGGTCTGCCATGCGGACAATAAAAATGGATTCCTATTGTTCTTGCTTCATTCAAGATAGATTTTATTTCCTCTATGCTCATCCTATCCCCGGCTCTTACAGCACTGTGGCAGGCCATAATTACAGCCATTTTTTCAATAAAATTAAATCTTGTCTTATTCATAGAAAATTCACTGAAAATATTAAGTAAAACTTCCTTTATATCGCTGGATGTAAGAAAAACAGGCACTTCTTTTATAACAAAAGTCGTACCTCCAAAATATTCGATATCCAGTCCGAAATTATTAAATTGTTTTAGATTGTCTTTTATAAAAGCTGCTTCTTCCTGAGAAACTTCAATATTTATCGGGAAAAGCAGCCTCTGTATTTCAAAATGATTATTTTTTAAAGATGAAATTATTTTTTCGTACATGATTCTTTCATGAAATGCATGCTGATCAATTATATATGTATCATTTTCATCTTCAACAATCCAGTAAGAATTCATAATCTGCGCTAGAGGTTTCAAAATATTATTGTCCTTATCTGTATTTAAATCAGCCAATCCCTCATTGTTAAATAATGAGGCATATTCACATAAATTATGTTTTTCTACTGCTCTGGAACTCGCATAAGCTTGAGTATTTTCCCCAACAGATATTAATGAACTGTCTTTGTTGCTTCCTTCATTAATTATTTCTTCTTTATATGCTTTTCTCTCATAATTATTATTTTTTAAAGTGCAGGAAATTGCATGACAGACAGAATCATGAATAAATTTATCTTCAACAAATTTTACTTCTTTTTTTGCAGGATGAACATTTACATCTACCTGATGAGGCGGTAAATTTAAATATATTATTGCCATAGGATGTCTATCTACCATAAGAAGAGTATGATAACCTTCATAAATTGCATGGCTTACTATTTTACTTTTTATTCCTCTTTTATTCACAAAAACAAGTTGATAATTTTTATTGGGTTTTGAATATGAAGGTCTGGATATATAGCCTGATATATAGAGATCTTTGTTATCCACTTTATATTCAGCTTTAAGTAAATTACCTTTTAGCTCATCTCCATAAATAGCATAAATTCTTTCTTCAATATTTTTAGTTTTTGGAAAATCATAAAGTATATGATTATTATGTGCCAGAGTAAAAGCTATTTCAGGGAAAGCAATCATATATTGAGTTGCTGTATTAATAATATGCATTAGTTCAGTATTTACAGTTTTTAAAAATTTCTTGCGTGCTGGTACATTATAGAATATATGAGATACAATAATCTTAGTCCCTTCATGGCATCCAACATCTGACATGTTTCTAAGAATGTCACCTTCAACTTCGATCTTGCTTCCTGCTATATCTTTTTCTGTTTTTGTTTCCATCTCTACATAAGATATTGATGCAATACTTGCAAGTGCTTCACCTCTGAAACCCATAGTATTAATATTGTTCAAATCTTCACTTGTTGATATCTTACTTGTTGTATGTCTTTCAAAAGCCATAACGGCATCATCTTTTGACATTCCAAATCCATTATCAATTACGCATATGGATCTTATTCCTCCATGCTCAACAAATATCTTAATTTGTGTGCTGTCTGCATCAATAGAATTTTCAACAAGCTCTTTTATAATGGATGCTGGACGTTCAACAATTTCACCTGCAGCAATTTTATTAATAAGTGAACTATCTAATAATTTTATTTTACCTGGCATATTTCCCCTTCAAGCTTTTAACTGAACATGGCTCTCTGGCTTGTTTTTAACTATTTTTAATACTCTCATATATATTTTTAAAAGTCAAATATGTGTTATAAGAACAATCATGTGGCAGACATATATAAATTATTTATTAAGCTCAAATATCGGCAGGACTATACAATCTATGCGTCAGGCAGTTTTTGATACAAGAGAAAATGTTATTCCACTTTAACATTATAAAATGCTATAATCCGTGCCCCATCTTCCATAACTGCCGTAACTCGTGCGTTAAAAGTGCCGGAACCAGGATAGGTATAACTTGCATACGGCAGATTTGTACGGAATTGTATGCCTCTTGAGCCTTCAAAATTCCATTGATATTCATTCACCTTGATGCCTTTTGGCCCATCTATTAAACAATCAAAAATTACTGTTCTTCCAATTTGTTCTCTTTTACTTATCTTTAAAGAAAAATTTATACAATATTCTAATCCGAGATTATAATTTCCATCATATATTGGTATTAAAAAACCAGGAAAATTTTTATATAATTTAAAGGATGTATGTACGCCCTCAAAAAGACCAACATCTTTTATATATTCTCTTTTCCACTTATCTTCTGTTAAATGACAAAAATATAATTTTTCGTCTCCATTATGTGCAATAAAACAAGGTTCATCTTGATCAGTTAATTCCAGAATTGAAAGTCTATATATATAATCACCAAAATCCTTTCTTCCCCAATAATTTCTCCCGTCTATACTCCATGCATATCCATCTTTGATTCCGCTAAGATACATTCTGTATGGATATTCATGTGTAGGATCATAATATTTCTTATATACTATATGCTTTTTATCATTTTCCCCTATCTTCAGACTTATATTTTGTACAAAGATTCGTGGTTCCAAATCCCGATCTACTCTAAAAGGAGTCTTCCACGTATCATAATTCTCCTCTATAGTATAATATAAATTATATGTCTGGCTATATGCTAAATTACGTTTATTCTGGTTATCTATTAGAAAATCAAAATAACTTGCTTCACCATAAAGAGTATCAGCAATATAGTTTGTATCATATACATAACTCTGCCATAAACCCTGTTCATCACGATATGTAACTTCAACATTTAATTTAGAATTATAATAACTTATATATGGTATATCATCTTTCAGAAATAAGTTTATTCTGCCTCCTCTTTTATCTATATTTTCCTTAATTTTAATCCCTTCCCATGTTGTCCCTTTTTTCTCTGCATAAGTCAAATATGTACTGTCAAAATTATTTCCTGATACATGTGAATAATAAACCAGATGCATTTGTTCAGATGGGTCTATTTGTAAAATAGGGTTATATGCTGAGAGTATATATGATTTATCTATTTTTTCTATTTTTTCTTTCTGCCAGCCATTAATATTATTATACCAGGAATGCCATAATTCTTCATTCCATATATAATCATAATTGTAGTCATTATAAACATATTTATAAACATAACTATAAACTATATGTGGATTACCTTCTCTATCCATATCAAATGTATGCCATCCAAGACTCTTATCTAAGATTTTTTTTGAAGCCCAGTTCTTATAAATTTTAAATTCCGGTCTGATAACTTTTGTTACCCAATGTATTTCCCATCTCCATGGGAAATATTCCTTACATGAGTAAAATAACCATAATTCGTTATTTGTATCTTCTATAACATCAAAATCTAAATTATTATTATACTCATAAAATATCCTGCTTTTTATATTTATAAAATTCCATATCCCATCTTTATAGTATGCGTATTTTATTTTTCGATTAATAACTAAATTATAATCATATTCATTAATATAATAAAAAATATGTTTGGTGTTTTCATCATCTACAATAATTCTGCTTCGATACATTCCTGCTCCAGAGGTACTGTCTACAATCTCCTGCTTCCACTGCCAATAATCCTTATATGCATATTTAAGTTTTCCATTACTATAATAACTCATATGCGGCTGATTATTTTTATCTAAAGTAAGTGACGTATATAATCCAGTTATGCCTGTTGTATCTACTATCTCAATTTTCCAGTTATATCCATCATAATAAGCATATTTCAAATCATCATCTGTTGCATCATAATAACTTATATGTCTGTTATTTTCTTTATCAATTTTAAAACCAATATATAGTCCCAGCATTTTATAAGGAGCTTTATCTATGATTTCTTTTTTCCAATCAGTACCATTATAATATATATATTTTAATTCTCCTTTTTTTGCATCATAATAACTTATATGAGGATTTTGGAATTTATCTAATTGCATGACACTGAATCTTCCTGCTTCAGGGTCTTCATCTAATGTCCTGATATTCCATATACTATCGTAATATGCATATTTCAGACATTGTCTGTTCTCATCAAAATAACAAATATATGGTTTTCCCTGTGAATTTATTTGAAGACTAACATGTTTACCAATATTTTCACCTTTTTCTATAATATTAGTTTTCCACTCATTCAGGGCTGTATCATAATATTGATAATATAGACCTGTATTACCGCCATATGCAAAAGCTATATTTGGATAAGGGAGACCTACACTATACGCAGCACTAATATTTGACTCTGTTGTTGAATCTAATACTTGTTCAATATACTTTGTCTCTTTCCATGAAGATGCAAATATATTTGAAGAAAAAATAACAATTATGATTATTGTAATTACAATTATTTTTTTCATATTTGCTCCCGAAATAGGTTCTGGTAATGTCAAAACTTAACCACAGAGAACTAGAGAGAAACCTTTAAATATTAATGGGTTAGAAGAGTTTTTATGTTCTCCCCCCTCTGTGCCCTTACTATTACCCACAAGTCTGGGTAAATAGCATTGACAATTGGCAATTGAGCATTGAGAATTGAGCATTGAGGTTTAAATCCTTTGAAAACATTAGACGTTATTAATATAAATTGAATTATAATGCTCAATTGTCAATGCTCAAT
>JACRDZ010000208.1 GCA_016212735.1 Candidatus Firestoneibacteriota bacterium
TGAAGATATCCGTTTTTTTAAGAAATCTCTAAAGATTTTCGATAATGATTAAGTGCACCATCATAGTTTCCTTCATTTTGATAAATCATTCCTACATTAAGCAAATTACCTGCAACTCCCTGATTATCTCCAATCTCTTCATAAATCTCTAAAGACTTTTGATACTGCTTTAATGCTTCGTCATAGTTTCCTTTGTTTTGGTAAATAGTACCTATATTATGTAAATTGCTTGCAACTCCCTGATTATCTTCAATCTTCTCAGAAATTTCTAAAGACTTTTGATACTGCTTTAATGCTCCTTCATAGTTTTCTTTGTTTTGGTAAATAATACCTATATTATGCAAACTGCTTGCAACTCCCTGATTATCTCCAATTTTTTCAAAAATCTCTATGCTCTTATTAAACCATTCATAGCTTTGTGTATAATCAGAACTCAGAGAATAAATCTGTCCTATTTTAAAAAAAAGATGAGCAATAGTTTTTTCATCAGGTTCTTTATCAGTTTTATATTCTTCTAACAAACTTTTATAAAGATTAAGTTTTTTTAATAATTCATCTTTGCTTTGATATGAGATGGGTTCAGCAACAAGAGTTTCTCGTGCATTTAAAATCTGTTTGTAATCTTTAATTCTAAAATCAAATACTCCGCTTCTTCTTGACCAAAAATCAGGCGCTTTATTTGCAATTTCATTACGGCCAAACTCTGTTATTAAAAATAAAAGTCCCCATTTTTGTTTAAAAAAAGCCTCACGCTGATAATTGATATATCCTATGGCTTCAGGGAAAGCTTGTTCTATGTCATAAAAGCAAATTACTAAATGGTCGTCTGTAATATTAATATCCTGGATTAATTTCAGAGGATTTTTTTGTTCGTTATTGATATAGAATTCATGGATTGGTACTTTAAGTTTACCTGTTAATTTATTTATAATATCATTTCGATTAGCCACTGTGTCATAAATACCAAATACAAGACAACCTGTTTGAGTATTATTTAGTAAGGAGGACAAACGATTAATTTCTTCTTCAAAATTTTCTATTGCCATCGTTTACTCCAGAAGTGGCTTTACTATAGGATGAATATCTCCCCATGTCTCATCATTACGGTATTCTAACAAACTTAAATTATGAAGCAATTCCTGAGTTGTCTCTTCATTTACAATTTTTTTATCTTTATCTTCTTTTATTTGTTTAAGGATTTTATAATGTTTTTGCCGCAATAAAGATCTGTAATCATTGCGTATTTCAGATGCCATTTTGCGAACACTTTCGATATCAATAATATTTTTATTTTCACTCAAAGCATAATTAGCTGCGCCCTGTATAAGTCGTATCAATTCTACCATCAATCCGCCGCTTAATTGTATAGTTTCCTCCAGAGCGTCTTTATTAATCAAATTTTCTTCCAGACGTTTCAGGATAACGGTTCTTAATGTTTGATATCCAGCTTCATATACTTCGCCATTTTTATGAGAAATTTTTACATTTGGCAAAACAAAACTTTTATGAAAATTGCGAACTATTTGTGAAAAATCATTTGAGTATCTTAAAGCTATAGGAAAAGTATAAATTACCCGTGCATTAATTTTTGAAAGAGACATGCTGTGTTCAAAAAATAGATGCCGGGCTTTATCAAGGTCTGCTTTATCAATATCTTCAACAATAATAAGTACAGGTTTATTTATTTTTCTTTTAATTTCATCAATAGTAAAATTTATTTTCTCAATTAATTCTGAAAGTCTTGGTTCTATCTTCTGCCGCATAATTGTTCTGCTTGAAGTTTCTTTGCCAAATTTCCCTTCAATTTTTAATGCAAGAAAATTAATATTGGCTGATAAGCTTGTTTCTTTAGGAATTTCTATAGTCGTTTCTTTGGTAATTTCATTTTTTAACCAATCAAAAATATCCTGTTGAAGTGATTGATTTATATCTATTTTATTTTCATGAGCCTTCTGAAAAAGTTTAAGCGCCATAGCTAATATAACATCGACATAGGTGAGATCATAAAGATTAAGGCTCTCAGCAATAGAAAAATTAACAATAAAAAATTGGTTATTAAGGAGAGATATTAGCTTGCTTAATTCTGTAGACTTCCCGCTGCCGCGATGTCCAGTGAATAAAATTTTAACCTCTTCTTGCATACCTCGTATATATGTTTCCATTTCATTCAACGGACCAATTGTTCTTGCAACAAAATAATTATCTAATTCTTCTCTGGTTTGCAATGATCTTTTTGGGTTAAAAATATTTAGTGTTTGAAATAAATCATTAGCTTTCATTTTACTCTCTTTTTTATAGTTTGTAAAACCATACGGATAGCAATAAATGAACTTTATTATAACCTTGTAAAATTATAGTGGTCAAGTTAAATTTTATTCTTTGTCTGTTCCTATTTCATTAATAACCATTTATAAACAGGTTTAATTATTATTAATTTTTCATTGATTTTTATTTCCTCTTCGTCATTATACGTAAGAATCAGGCTATGCGATAAGTTTAATTCATTCATTGCATTAATCAAACCTTTGATTTCTCTTTCTTTTGTCTTTTCTTCTTCCAAATTCCAGCATACTTGAATCAGGTTTGTTATTTTTGTTCTTTCTTTTATTAAAAAATCGATTTCTAAATTATCTTTAGTTTTATAATAAAAAAGTTCGTATTCTTTTTTCTTTAGTTCAAGAAAAACTATATTTTCTAAAGCTCTTCCAATATCTTCAGAAAATTTAAAAGATACACTGTTCGTTAATCCTGTATCAACAGAATAAATTTTTTTAAAAGCTTTGTTTTGCCTTTTTAAAGAATATGAAAATTGAGGAAGCTCAAAGATTAAAAAAGCATCCTTAAGATATTCTAAATAAGAATCAACAGCGACAAAAGACAATTTAAAAGCTTCTTTTAATGATTCTCTTGAGATAATTTTCCCGGAATTAGTTAAAAGATAAACAGCCATTTTTTCTAAAATATTTTTTTCTCTAATCTCATATCGCATAATGATATCTTTTTGAATGATATCATAAAAATAATTTTTTAATAGTTCCTGATTATTAGTTAACACTACTTCGGGAAATCCCCCAATCTTTAAATATTCATCAAATTCCTTCAAAAGTTTTTTATCTTTAAGAGTAATATCTTTTTTTTCTTTCAATTTAATTTTTTTAAATATAAGAAATTCTTCATATGACAATGGTAAAATTCTATATGATAAATGTCTGCCTGTTATTAAGGATGATATTTCTCCGCTTAAAAGTTTTGATGACGAACCAGTTATAAATATTTTATACTTTGTACCATCTCTCAGCTTTCTTATTGCTTTTTCCCAATATTTTATTTCATGGATTTCATCAAAAAATATATATTTCAGATCAGGGTTAAAATATTCCTTAAATACAGATATTATTTCTTCAATAATTTCCGGATTATTGTAAGTTATAAAAAACGGGTCTTCGAAATTAATATATAAAAAATTACTATTTAAATTTTTAATAATAAGTTTTAAAACAGAGGATTTTCCACTTCTTCTCGGACCAACCAGATCAATAATTTCCTTGCCTTTGATATTAATTGTTTCCAGTATCGGTCTTGTAAAAAGGTTTTCAAAATTAACAGTTTCATGCCAAAAACCAATTATTTTAATTAATTGCTCATTTGATATTTTCATAATGTATAGTTTATGATAATTTTAGTTTTTAGTCAAGTATAATTTTTTATTATGAGTTCGCTAGAAATAATTATTTTAAAAAATGATAATATTCCTGTCAATTATTGACCACGTCAATTTATATTGCTTTTTTTATTTAATATATATTATAATTAAATAATGATAAGGAAAACATATGACAAGAGATGAAGCTTTAAAGCTTTTGGAAGAAAAAGTAAAAAATAAAAATTTAAAAAAACATATGCTTGCCACTGAAGCTGTTATGAAAAAACTTGCAGAATATTTTAATGAAAATCAGGAAATATGGAGCATGGCTGGACTTTTACATGATCTGGATTATGACGAGACAACAAAAGATTTTTCAAGGCACGGTTATGTAACACAGGAAATTTTAAAACCTTATAATATCTCACCTGAAATAATATACGCTATTTGTGCTCATCCGGGACATGTTGAAGCAAAAAAGGAGAAAGATTATGCTATTTAATAAAAATTTTTATCCTATCCTTGTAATATGCATATTAATTGTTTTTTTATCAAGCTGCAGCAGTCCAATCCTTAAAACCGACAAAGAAAAATCAAAAGAAGAAATACAAATTGACCAGCAGAGGAAAAAAGAGGAAGAAAAGAAAAAAGAAGAGGAGAAAACAAAACTTATAAAAAAGTATGAAGAATTACAGAAAACAGAAAAACAGGCACGGCGGGAAGCTGAAGAAATCGCTGGACAGGTTAATATCTATACTGCAAAACAGAGAGTTGCTGCTATTAGAAACAATACAGAAGAAGCTAAAAAAACTGTCAGGTTAGCCGAAGAAGCAAAAGTTAAAGGGAAAGAAGCAACAAAAAAAGCTGAAAATTTAAAAAATGAACGCATAGAAACAGAAAAAAAGCTGAATGAACTCGGAGTTTCGTCGAAAGAATTACCTAAAACAGAATCTAAAGAATTTATGGAACTTTCAAGAACTGAAAAAACCGTAGAGGCTGATTTACGAATGATGCCGCTGAAAAAAAAAGAAAAATCAAAAGATATAAAAACAGAAACAATGGAACCATCTATTGAAGTAATGTATAAAGGTGCAGAATCTAAAGCACCAGCTAAAATTGCTCCTAGAGCAATAAACGCATCAAGTTCAGGATTAAAAGCTGGTTTTTCTGATGATAATAAACAATTTAATTATTTTATTAATTATCTGGAAAAATTTAAAAACGTTGAACATTATACAATAAATATTAATGAAAGAATAATACTGAATATAAAAGACCTGAATGGTAATTCAATCCCAAATGCTGAAATAGAAATATATGATAACAACAAATTAATTTGTAGTGGATTAACATATTCTGACGGTTCTTTTTTGTTTTACCCTTCTCTATATGATGATAAAAATATTTCTCAATATAAGGCATCAATATCTTATATGCAGAATAAAACAGAGATTCAGATTGACAGATTTGGTAAAAGAGAGATTGTGGTTAAACTGAACCATCAAAAGAGTATAAAGGAAGTTATACCTATAGATATTCTTTTTATTCTTGATGTAACAGGCAGTATGGGTGAAGAAATTGAAAGGCTGAAAACCACAATAGAAATAATAAAGCTGAATATTGCTTCATTAACATCAAAACCAGAAGTCCGTTTCGGTATGATACTTTATAGAGACAGACAGGATGATTTTGTTACAAAAATTGTTCCGCTGACAAAAAATCTTGATATTTTTCAAGGTGAATTAAATTTAGTCAAAGCTAATGGCGGAGGGGATGAGCCTGAAGATCTGCAATCAGCATTAAAAGATGCTGTTCTAAACATTGACTGGAATAAAGATGGAATAAAGCTTGGTTTCATCATTACAGATGCGCCTCCTCATTTAGATTATAAACAGGAATATACTTATGTTAATGCAGCATCTGATGCTAAAAAAAAGGGAATTAAATTTTTCAGTGTCGGGACAGGCGGTTTGAATACAATGGGTGAGTATATATTAAGACAAATATCACAATATACGTCTGCTAAATATATTTTTCTAACCTTTGGAGAAAAAGGCGAAATAGAAGGTGGGAGTCCTGGGAGCGTAAGTCATCATACAGGGTCTAATTACCAGACAGATAAACTCGAAGCAATCATAATTAAAATTGCAAAAGAAGAATTAAGTAATTTTACGGACCAGCAATTTGAAACAGGAGAAGATTACTTTCAAGCAAGTAAAATCGAAGATGAGAAAAAGGAAGAAACTCTACAGAAATTATTTGATATGGCTGTTTCACAACTATTGGATTACTCAACATATAATATCGAAGACAAAGCACCGACAGGTGTTCTTTCTATCAATACACAAGAAACATCTCAGAATGCCAATGCCGAATATTTTACTGAGCAATTAATATTTTCATTAAGCAAAAATAATAAATTAAAAATGGTTGACCGTAAAAATTTGCAGAATGTAATAAAAGAATTAGAACTAAGTATGACAGGACTTATAGAAGAACAAAATGCTGTTAAAGTAGGAAAACTCATAGGTGCAAAAATGCTGATATCCGGCAGTCTTTATGTTAAAGATAGTAATTTCGAACTATTTTTAAAATTACTTAGAGTTGAAACAGGAGAAATTCTTGCAATAACAAAATCAAAAATAAATTTAAATCTTGGACTGTAAATAGATATAATATTTCTATAAATATAATTTGACATTCTTTTCTTTACTATGTTATTATAAATTTAACAGGAGGTATTTATATATGATTAAGTTTAAAAATTATAATTGGAAAATAGCCGCATTAATATCAATAAGTATTATGCTTTTATTATCCGGATGTGGTCCCTCAAAAGAACAAATAAAATCACGGAATGATGCACGTGATAGAGCTAACAACGCTATTTCTGGAGCAAAAGATATGCTAAACTCCGCTCAAATTGCTGGAGCACAGGAGTATGCAAAAGATGAACTTGCAAGTGCAAAAAATCTTCTGGGAGAAGCAGAAATTTATTTCGGGCAGGGAGATTCAAAAATCACATGGCAAAAAGATAAAAAATTATGCAATGAAGCACGTGATTTATATATAAAGGCTGAAACAAAAGCTGGTGAAGCTTATACTCAGGCAAAACTAGCACGCGACAAAGCATATAAAACAAGAGCAGCAAATGCTATTGAGAAAGCCAGACAGGATATCCAGAAAGCACGTGAGAAAGAAGCAGAAACTCTGGCAAAGGAAGATTTTGAAAAAGCTCAGACAGCATTAAAACAAGCTGAGGAACTCTTTTATGCTGAAAAATACACAGATGCAGAAACTAAAGCAAAAGAAGCTTCCAAATTAGCTTCTCTAGCTTTAGAAAAAGCCATTAAAGAAAGAGAAAGATTGGACGAAATTAAACGTAAGATTGATATCAAATTAAATCGTGTTAAGCAGTTACAGGATGCATTAGCAAAAGCTATTAAAAATAAAGAAATTAAAAAAGTTGCAAGATTGATGATTGAGTTAACTGACGCAGAAATTGATCTTGCCAGAGAAAAAGTAAGTAATAACATTACACCTCTCGAAGCTAAAGCAGATATAGTAAAATATGAAAAAGAAAATAAAGAACTAAAAGAGCTTGAAAATCGTCTTCTTAAAGCTCTTGAAGACGAAGAAAGCGCCTTTCAGAAGTTAGATAAAATAAGACGTGAACGAGAAGAAAGACAAGAGGAAGCAGATGTTGAAAAAAGTAAAACAAATAAAAGTGATGCAAATCTGAAAGAACTTGAAAAAGAACGTGAAGACCTGGAAAAAGAACGAAGTAAATGGTGAACATACTCTTGATTCATGTTTAATAAAAGAATTTGCCAGAAATTAAGAATATGATAAAAAAAATCAGAGAAATACTGTTCACAAAATTTAAAAAGAAAGAACAGCTTCCCATCTCACAGATAAATATTAACAGATGGGTTATTGGTATAATAAATTTTTTAATCCTGATCTTTATTTTACTCCCTGCATTTACTGCTAACAAAAACGAACTTCAAATTGGAGATATTGCCCCATGGGATATAAGAGCTAGCCGTGATTTCCCTATAATTGATGAAGAACTTACAGAAAAACAACGCAAAATAAACATTGAATCAGTTAATCCTATATTTGATATAAATCTTGAAATTGTTGAAAAAACTCAAAACAAAATATCCTTATTTTTTGATATTTTAAAAAATATAAGACAAACATATCCTCTTGATTTCGAAAAACAGAGAGATAGAAAAAATACAATAAACAAAATGTATGGTAGTATTCTCAATAAAGAACTTGATAAAATAAAGGATGATCTTTATATAAATATAAATAAAGAAATGTTATTGGCTCTTTTAGATTATGCTTATAAAGATGATGGATATGAAACGTTTTTATCCGTTAAAAAAAATACTCTTCTAATGGTAAAAGAAGCTATGATAAAGGGTATTTTGGTAGATAAAGACATGTTCCGGCATAGCGCGAAAAATAAGATTGACATACATTATCCAGATAGAGGTAAAGCTGTTGTACTTGAAATTTCTGAAGTATTTGATGAAAAAGAAGCAAAAGATGCAATTAAAAACGATATCATGCAGATTTTCTCACTTGATCACGAAATCGCGAATATTATTTATGAATTATCTCTTTTGTTCATTAAACCAAACCTAACATATAATATTAATAAAACCAAAGAAAAAATGGTAGAAGTGTCTAATTTTGTGGAGACTGTTTACACAATTGTAAAAAAAGGTGAGATCATTGCAAAAGGCGGAGAGCGCATAAATGATATTCAGTTTAAAAAATATAATGCTTTAATAGAACATGAGAAAAATATAACTTTTACTTCTCTTATTTCCAGAATTCTAATAGTGCTTATATTCATTGCAATTTCGTATTTCTATCTTTCACGGCAATATCCTGAATTTTTCTACAATAATTCAACAATGTTTCTTATTACTCTTATATTTTGCCTTTCTTTAGTTTTACAGAAAATTATATATTTTATGAAATTCCCTCCTTATTTTATTCCAATAGCTTTTTCCAGTATGCTTTTTTCTGTATTAATAAGTCCGCGTATAGCATTTTATTTTACAGGAATTACTGCTTTTTTTGTCGGATTTATTATGGACGAAAGTTTGGCCTCAGCAATAATTTTTCTTACAGCAGGAACAACTGGAATTATTAGCATGACACGCATCAGAGAGAGAATAAGTCTTACAAAAGCAACGATATATGTCAGTTTAATTAATACTTTTACAATCCTTTCTCTCATTTTATATGAGACACCTTTGTTTTCATTGGATAAAATACTGAATGCATTATGGGGGATAGTAAATGGTGTTGCAGCAGGTTCTTTAACAGGGATATTATTACCTTTGCTGGAAAGTAATTTTAATATAACTACTGATATAAAGCTTCTTGAACTTTCGGATTTGAATCATCCTATTTTGAAAAGATTAACTCTGGAAGCACCTGGCAGTTATCATCATAGTATCATCGTTGGCAACCTTGCTGAAAGTGCTGCAAGTGCAATAGGCGCAAATTCTCTTTTAGCCAGAGTCAGCTCATATTATCATGATATAGGTAAAATAACCAAACCAGAATATTTTGCTGAAAATTTCTCTGGAGATAAGCATGATAATCTTTCCAGTACGCTTAGTACTCTTATTCTCACTTCTCATATTAAAGACGGAGTGGAATTAGCACTTGAATATAATTTACCTCAGGTAATTATTAATATAATAAAAGAACATCATGGCACAAGTTTAATTCAATATTTTTATCAAAGAGCTCGGAGAGAGGAAGACGAAGATAAAACCGGAGAGGTCAAAGATTATGAATATAGATATGAAGGGCCAAAACCTCAAACAAAAGAAGCTGCTATTGTTATGCTGGCTGATTCCATAGAAGCAGCATCAAGAGTTTTAAAAGAACAAAATGCGCCAAGAGTAAGAGGTTTAATAGACAAAATTATAAACAGCAGATTGAATGACGGACAATTTGATGAATGCGATATTACATTAAAAGATATTACGAAAATTGCTGATGTATTTGAAAGAACGCTTGTAAGCATATATCATAGCAGAATAGAATATCCGCAAGAAGATAGTAATGAAATTGAAAAGGGAGATTCTCATGCCAATAATAGTGAAAAACGACCAGAGTAAATTAAAAAGAATTAATAAGAAAAAAGTTGAAAATTTTACGCGTATGATTTTAAATAGTCTTAATATCTCTAAAAAAGCAGAAGTGGGAATTTTGCTTGTTGATAATAAAAAAATTCAAGAATTAAATAAAAAATACCGTAAACTTAATAGACCAACAGATGTGCTGGCTTTTGCCATGCAGGAAGGAGAAAAAGAATATATAAATCCTCTTATTCTTGGTGATGTTGTTATATCAATAGAACGTGCTGGTGAACAGGCTGAGACATATAATCACTCTTTTCAGGAAGAATTTGAACTTCTTATAATACATGGATTGCTGCACCTTCTTGGATATGATCATTTAAAGAAAAAAGATTCTGTAAAAATGAAAGCAATGGAAAATGATTTGATAAAGAAATTCGGGTCAAAACTTTAAAATAGGAGTTGATATTTATATTAATACTATTAATTGAAATTATTTTCTTAATCATATTGATTATTATTTCAGCATTGGTTTCTGCAAGTGAAACAGCATTAACTTCAATGTCAAAATTACGTATAAAACACCTTATTAATGAACGCGGGGATAAAGCTCTAAATTTAAATATATGGCTTACTAATCCAGCACGTATTTTAACTATTATTCTGATTTTAAATAATATTGTTAATATTACAGCTTCAAGTTTAACTACAATAATATCAATAAATTATTTCCCTGATATAAATATAAGTATTGGAGTAGGAATAATCACTTTTATTATACTCGTATGCGGGGAAATTGTTCCTAAAAATATCGGTAGAAGATATCCTGAACAAATATCTATATTTGCAATTAAACCTCTGGATTCTTTAGCTCAGGCATTATCTCCCATAGTAAAATTCATGATACAAATATCAGATTTTATAATTAGAGCTTTCAGATTACCTCCTGGCGAATATCCTGAAGTTATAACTCAGCAGGAAATTAAAATGATGATCGATATTGGACATAAAGAAGGAATTGTCGAGCCCTTTGAAAGAGAAATGATTCATCGTATTTTTCGTTTTAACGATACAACTGTATCAGCAGTAATGACTCCGCGCAATAAAATGATATGCGGACAAATAAATATGGATATCAATAAACTGCTTGATCTTATTACAATTGAAGGTCATTCCCGTATACCTATTTATGATGATTCTATTGATAATATTATTGGAATAATCCATGATCGTGATATTTTATACTGCATAAAAGAAAATCATCTTATAAATATTAATGATTGTTTACGAGAACCATTTAAAGTATTTGAACATATTATGATTGATGATTTGCTGCACGAATTTCAACAAAAA
>JACRDZ010000209.1 GCA_016212735.1 Candidatus Firestoneibacteriota bacterium
AAAATTATCCATAAATAGCAGTAACGTATTAAATAATAAAGATAAAAAAGCAATAAAAATATTGTTTAAACGTCAGGGAGAACTAATAGAAAGTGAGATTACACCAGCTTTTAATTCAGAAATGGGGAAATACTAATTGGGATTGTCCCTTTGTATGTTTACAAAAGTCATTCAATTACAGAAGCTTATTATAAAAGTGTGGATTAACAAGTAAATTAGAATAGTTAATATTCCAGCGAGCTGAAATTAGATTAAAACAAATATAAAAATCAAAACCATATTAAAGAAAAAAATAAATAAAAGATTAATAAAATCAAATAAAAAATTAAATTAAAAAATAATTAATATTTATAACTTGACAAATACGTACGTATTATAGTACGTTCTAAATAGAGGTGAAGATTATGAAAACATTAACTGCAAGTGAAGCAAGATCAAATATATATAAATTAATTGATGAGTCTGCTGAATCACATCATCCAATTCAAATTACTGGTAAAAGAACCAATGCTATATTAATTTCCGAAGAAGATTGGCGATCAATTCAAGAAACACTCTATCTTGTGTCAATTCCTGGAATGCGTGAATCGATTAAAAAAGGTTTGGAAACTCCTATTGAAAAATGTAGCAAGGATATCAAATGGTAAATTGGCAATTGGTTTATACTAAACAGGCTCAAAAAGATGCTAAAAAAATATCAGATTCAGGGCTTCGTCCAAAAGTCGAATTTTTATTAAAAATACTACAAGAAAATCCATTCCAGCAACAACCCTCATATGAGAAATTAGTTGGAGATTTAGAAGGTGCATATTCACGACGGATTAATATTCAACATAGACTTATATATCAAGTTTTGAAAGATTTAAAGATTGTTAAAGTATTACGAATGTGGACTCATTATGAATAAATTGAAAGCTTTATTTCATATAAGCTTTAACAATTTTTTGTTCGGCTTTTGGTCTATACATTGCCCCTGTTTGAATATTTTCTATTTTTTGAACAACATCATAACCTGATATTACAACACCAAAAATAGTATGTCTCATATTATTAAGCCACGGAGTTTTAACAGTTGTAATAAAAAATTGGCTTCCATTCGTATTTGGACCTGCATTTGCCATTGCAATCAAACCTTTTTTATCAAACTGTAAGCTAGATGTAACTTCGTCTTTGAACGGCTTTCCCCATATTGATTCTCCGCCTATGCCAGTGCCGGTAGGATCTCCGCTTTGAATTATGAAATATTTTATAACTCTATGAAATGCTATTCCATTATAATAACCCTTTTTAACCAATCCAATAAAATTTTCACAAGTTTTAGGAGCTTTATCCATAAAAAGCTTGATTTCAATCCTGCCTTGATTTGTTTCAAGGACTACCACATTACTTTTATTGTCACTTTTTGATACAGCTGGTTTTCTATTTTCAATATCTATTTTGAAACTACTAAAAGCTGTATTTGAAGGTTTACTATTATTCGTTTTACCATTAGGTAAAGGGCGATCTATAATAAATAAAGGTGGTTGCGGCGATGTAGGAGGAAATATTTGTTTAAGAGCAATGATTATTATTATACCTATTGTTGCAACAAATAAAATTTTATTATTATTTCTTATCCAATCTATGCTTGCTCTGAAAAATTGATTATTCTCCACTTCCAACTTGATTCTTTTAACTTTATCGGTTATTTTTTCCCTGATTCCTATATTTTCAATTTCTTTTTTGTTTTCGTATTTTGTATATTTTCCAAAATGGCATTTATCAGAGCATTTTTCGAGTAAGTCTTTCAAATCTATTTTTTTTTCGTTATTATAATTAATTTCACAATTTGGGATAGTAATAATTTCATGATTATTTTTTTTGATCGAAGTTTTAAAGTGGATACAATTATACGCAGATTCCAGGGCTGGTACACGGCAATTATTACAAATATCATTCGTTACAAATTTTCCCTGACTGAGTATACATTTATCTCTATGAACACAATCATGTGTTAACACTAAATTTTGAGCATTACAATTATGACATTCAACATCTGTAGCAATCCATTTTAAATCAGAAGTAATACATTTATTTTTTTTAAAAAAGATAAATTTTCCCGATTTAATTTTATGTTTACATTTTTTTGAGGTCATTTTTATAATTACATCAAAATTACACTATTATTTCAATAAAATAAAATTATTTATCTATTTCAACAATAAGTTTTTTATTACTTTCTATTTCTTTTCCTGCATAAAGAGGTTCAATAATCCTTTCACCCAATCTCCAGAGATAGATAGTTTTATCTGCATCATCCGGATTAGAATCGCATCTTGTATTCCATCCTGCGCCGTCTCTCCACCATTGTTGTCTAGTACCCACAGACATTTAAAAAACAGGGTATAGACGTTTAAGTTTTATCCGAGCGTCATTGGTTGTAAATTGCCAATCAACATTTTTTTGTCTCTTATTTCGTTCTCGTGCCCATGTTTTTGTTTCTTTACGTAAAATTTTAATATCCGGGATACGGCGATCCAGACATTGTTTGGTTAAAATGCTAAGCTCTATTTCTGCAATGTTTAACCAACTGCCGTGTTTGTCAATTTTTTTTTAAAATGACCCATTTTTTTTAATTGAAAAAGTACCACTTTTTACAAAAAAATTATTGTTTATCACCTCCAGTGTTTATGAAAGATTTTTTTCTGTCTTTAAGTCTATAGCTTTCACCTTTGATGTTAATTACAGTACAATGATGAAGTAGTCTGTCTAATATTGCTCCTGCAATTACATTATCTCCAAATATTTCTCCCCAGTCTCCAAAGCCTCTGTTTGATGTTAGTATGATAGAATTTTTTTCGTATCTTCTTGATACTAACTGAAAAAATAAATTTGCTTCCTGCTTATCCAGCGGCAGATAGCCTATCTCGTCTATCACAAGCAATTTATATTTGCTCAACGTTTTTAATTTTACATCCAGCTTATTCTCAAAATGCGCTCTGTTAAGTTCGCTGATCAGTTTATGACAGTTGATATAGTATGTTGAAAATTTATTTTTCAACGCCTCCATTGCAATGGCAATAGCCAGATGCGTTTTCCCTACTCCAGGAGGACCAAGAAGAACTATGTTCTCTTTGTTATGAATGAATCTTGTTGTCCTTAAATCATTTATCGTTTCCATATCAATCGACGGCTGAAAGCTGAAATCATATTGATCAAGTGTCTTTCTATACGGAAATCCGGTAACGTTAATTCTCATAACAAGAGATGTTTCATCTTTGTGTATTCGTTCTGATTCGATCAAATAATCAAGTGCTTCTATTATAGATATTTTTTCTTTGTTTGCCCGCTCAAGATAATTACCAAGTATTTCAGCTATTTTGGTTAGCTTCAAATGTTCCAAATTATTATATATTCTTTCGTATGTAATTGTACTCATTGCAGCTCCTCATATTTTGTTAAATCATGATTTTCAATTTGCATGATACTTTGATATTTGGTATTTTTAATTATTACTGTATCAATTGTTTGAGTAGAGACGCAAGATTTTGCGTCTTTACGGTTCGGCTTTTTAATTCCATGTGAACATCGTAATTCTTTTAATCCTTCAAGATGTTTTGGATTGGTAACATACCTGCCTTTGTCATGGGTTAAAAGTGTATGTTCAGCGATAATTTCATTGCGGTATATTACTTTAATATTCCCATCTTTCTCTTTAATACTTACTTCTTTGCCTGCATATTTGTATGGCACGGAATACAAATTTGCTTCATAGCTGAAGTGGCAGTCATTAAATACACTGCGGTATTTTACTGTGCTTAAGTCATATAATTTGTTAATTGCTACAGTTTGAAGATTCTCTCTTTTTAATCTTTCCGATGGCATTTCTTTTGTTGTTGAGTGAATTCTATCATTTACCTTTTTCAGCCATGTGCAAGCATTTTCATTTATTTCTCTTAATGAAGAAAACTTTTCTCCGGCAAAAAAGTTTTGTTTTGCATATATATAGGTGTGCATAATTAAACAGACATTATGGTTATGAAAAATCAGCCAAAAGCTGTAATATTTCAGACGGATTACTTTTTAAAAAATCA
>JACRDZ010000210.1 GCA_016212735.1 Candidatus Firestoneibacteriota bacterium
ATAAAAAAAGGAACATCAGAGCCTATCTTTTCTCCTATTTTTGCTAGTCTATCTTTTGGCAAATTAGTCTTCCATAACCTGCTTACCCCAATTAGTGTTGCCGCTGCATCACTGCTCCCACCACCCAACCCGGCAGAAGTGGGAATATTTTTATTTATTTTTATAGTTAGACCGCTTTTAATGTCAAATGTTTCTTTAAAGATTTTAGCAGCCTTATACGCTAAATTTTTTTCATTCCAGGGAACCTCTTCATCTTTATTCTCATTAATATTAATTATATCAATCGATTCTGATTCATTGGATTCCAATAGAATTCCATCATGCAAGCTTATTTCCTGCATAATGCTCTCTATCTCATGATATCCATCAGGGCGTTTATTTAATATCTTTAATAATAAATTTACTTTAGCATACGCATTAAGTTTTATCATAGATTATCATGAATTTAAGTTTAATATATGTATAAGTTAACACACCGCCCGAAAAAATGTCAAGTAAAATTTGAAATACTTTAGGTGTTTAGACTGAAGGTTATTAGGCTGAATGTGAAAATCGTGTGTAATTATCCTTCAGTCTTCAGTCTAATCAATGATTATTGACAAATTTTATAAGCTGTGTTTATATTTGTAGAATAAAATTATAAGGTGGTTAATAAATAATGGATAGTTTTTCACTTGAAATACTGGAATATGAAAAAATAAAGGGAATTTTATCTTCTTTTGCAAAAAGTTATTCAGGGAAAGAAAAGATAAAAAACATTAAACCCTCAATTGATATAATTGCAATTAAAAAAAAATTCCAGGAGATATCGGAATTAAAAAAAATAATTCAAACTTACGGGAGTCTGCCTTTAGATGAAATAAATGAAAGTGATGTTCTAAATAAAATAGAAAAAAGCTTATTCCTTATCCCCGATGAATTATTGTATATAAATCATATATTGAAAATAACAAAAATAGTTAAAAATTATTTTTTAAACATTACTTACGAAAGTCATGCATTATCATTCTGGAAAAACATGGACACATTAAATGATCTTGTTAAAAAAATCAATCAAACAATTGATGATAAAGGTGAGATTCTCGATGATGCAAGTCAAAAATTGGCAATAATTCGTAAGGATATTTTTAATACTAACAATGAAATAAAATCACAACTTAATGACTTGTTATATTCGAATCAATTTAGAAATATTTTTCAGGATAATATTATTACAATAAGAAATAAACGTTTTGTTGTTCCGGTTAAGGAAGAATGCAAGAAAAAAATACCCGGAATTATTCAGGATGAATCACGCGGACGAGCTACGGTTTTTATTGAGCCTATGGAAATAATTGAAAAAAACAACCGTTTGCAGGAATTGTTTGTACATGAAAAACAAGAGATTGATGATATACTAATTAATTTAACGAATGAAATAAAGAAAAAAAATAAAAATATTATTGTGAATTTTAATACCTTAACCAATCTGGATGTAATTAATGCCAAAGTCATTTTTGCTCAAAAATTAAAAGCAAAAGAACCCGAACTTAATGCAAATGGTATTGTAAAAATCGTAAATGGCAGACACCCGCTTCTGATATTGAATAAAAAAACAGATGTCGTGCCAATATCAATATCGATTGGAGAGAAATTTAATATATTAGTATTGTCAGGTGCAAACACAGGTGGCAAGACAGCTTCGCTTAAGCTGGTCGGATTGGTTACTTTAATGGCACAATCAGGTTTATTTATACCTTGCGAAGAAGGCACATTAATTGGTGTATTTGAACAAATATGGGCTGATATCGGTGATTCTCAAAGTCTTGAAAAAAATTTAAGTACTTTTTCTTCGCATATTTTGTCGATAAAACAAATTATAGATAATTTGAAGAAAAATTCCCTGGTTCTATTAGATGAAATTTGCGCTGATACTGATCCTGAGGAAGGCACATGTCTGGCTTTTAGCGTTATTAAATATTTAAGTGAAATGAATGTGCGGGTAATCGTTACAACTCATTTCCATTCACTGAAAATATTAGCTTTGTCAGAATCAAATATGCATAATGCTTCAGTTGAGTTTGATGATAAAACATTAAAACCGACATATCACATTATTATGGGAAATATCGGTGGAAGCGAGACTTTAAAAATAGCTGAAAATTTGGGATTAGGTGAAAAAATAATTTCACTTGCAAAAAGTATTAAACAGAACAAAGGTGATATAACTCTTTCATTGCTTAAAACACTAAATGAAAGAGAATCTGCTCTGGAAATTGAAAAAAAATTAATAGCAGAAGAGCGAAAAAAAATCAATGAAATTTATATAGAACAAAATGAACAGCTTGCTTTTCTTAAAAAAGAAATAAAAAATTACAAAACAAAATATAATCTGGAATTTAAAACATCGGTGAAGGAAATGAAAACCAAATTACAGAGTGTTATAAAAAATAGCCAAAATATTGAATCCAAAAGTAAGGCGATTGAAGAATTTGATTATACTATCAAGGAATATGATCAAAAACTTAAAAAAGAATTACCTTCAAAATATGATTTGAAAAATCAAGAAGAAGGTTTGAATTTTGATGAAATTCAAATCGGGGATAAGGTGAGATTGCTTGATTCCAATCAAATCGGAGAAGTTATTAGTAAAGAAATAAAGGATAATACAATTAAAGTTAAAGTAAATAATATCAAATTTTTAGTTTCTCCGAAAAAATTAGAAAAAATTTCATCTCCCAAAATAGAAGCAACCGGTATTTCAAAAATATCCGTATCAGTAGCAGAAGGTGATACTGAAACATATGATCAATTGAATATAATTGGCTATACTTCCGATGAAGCAAATAATAAAATTCACTGAATAAGGAGTGTCATGTTTTCTCGAATTGCTGAAAGTTCGATTGCTGAAGTAAAAGACAGAGCTGATATAGTTGAGATTATTTCAGATTATGTGCCGTTAAAACATGCAGGTGTGAATTTTAAGGGCAAATGCCCATTTCATAATGAAAAAACACCGTCATTAATAGTCAGTCCAATAAAGCAGATTTTCCATTGTTTCGGGTGTGGAGAAGGTGGAAATGTTTTTTCTTTTATAATGAAATTTGAAAAAGTATCTTATATTGAAAGCATAAAAATTCTTGCCGACAAATTAGGAATAATATTAAGAGAAGAAAAAACCGGCAGCCTGAATTATGAGACAAACAAAAAAGAAATATATTATAAAATTAATCGGATAGCTGCGAATTTTTTTCAATATGTTTTATTAAGTACAGATGATGGAAAATCAGCAAGAGAATATCTTGATAAAAGAAAAATCAATGCCAATATGATTAAGAAATTTTGCATTGGCTTCTGTCCGTCAAATCTAGAAAAATTTTTTGCAGCTTTAAAAAAAGACGGGCTGCAGTTAACTAATGCCGAAGAAATTGGACTATTAGGCAGAGATTCTATTCGTAATGAATTATACCCGAGATTTAAAAACAGATTAATGTTTCCTATATTTGATTTTAACGGTAAAGTATCGGGCTTTGGCGGACGAATAACGGCAGATGTTAATCTTGCAAAATATGTCAATTCTCCCGAATCTGTAATTTACAATAAAGGACAAATGCTTTATGGTTTAAATTTTGCCAAGACTAATACAAGGCAAATGGGATATCTTGTATTGGTTGAAGGGTATCTGGATGTCATTCAACCTCATGCGTATGGAGTTGAAAATGTGGTTGCAAGCCTTGGTACAGCTCTTACTGAAGGGCAAGCTAAATTAATAAAAAGAGTAACGGATACTGTTGTGATTTTGTATGATTCTGATATTGCAGGGATGAAAGCTTCCGATAGAGGCATAGAAATCTTGCTAGAAAATGAATTATATGTTAAAATAGGAGTTTTACCAGCAGGAATGGATCCTGATACTTTTATAATTGAGAAAGGACGCGAATCTTTTTATTCTATTTTGGAAAAAGCTTTGGATTTATTTTCTTTTAAATTGTATCTAAATGGCAAAACATATAATAAAGATACAATGGAAGGGAAAATAAAAATTATTGAACAGGTTATAACAACAATAATAAAAGCTCCAAGCCCGGTACAGAGACAAGAGTACATTAAGCAGTTAGCCGAATATATTGGCGTTGACGAAAATATAATTAAATTAGAAATTGATAAGAGAAAATTAAAAAACGTAAAAATTAAAAATATAAATAGTAATATCAATAATACCAGCTCAATTAAATTGGTAAACAATTTAAAACATGAAAGAGAGCTCTTAAAGATAACTTTAAAAAATCCTGATATTATTATGCAAATATTATCCGATCTGGATATTGAAGAAATATCCGATGAATATGTACGCAAAGTTTTTATATTTTTAAAAAATAATCCTTCGGCTACAGGAGAATATATAATCTCTAATCTTGGGGATGAAGAAATTTCCAAGCTTATAAGTGGTTTGCTTTTAGAGCCGGATAGCTTTGGAGATAAAGCAGAACAAGCAGCGCAGGATTTTATTAAAAAAATTAAACAAATTAAAATTGATGAAAAAATCAAAATTTTAAAAGCTAGTTTAAGAAAAGCAGAATTTGAAAAAGATGAAAAGCAAAGGATTGAAATATCGCAGGAAATATATAAATTAAGTCTGGCTAATTTAAAACAATAATCCTGATAATACAAGGGAGAATTATAATGAAAAAGAAATTACATAAGGCTAAAAAGCAATGTAATCCGGCACCAACTGTATCAAAAGACGTTTTGGATACTATAAC
>JACRDZ010000213.1 GCA_016212735.1 Candidatus Firestoneibacteriota bacterium
CTATGGGATAATGTCTATTTCTGAGAATACTAAACAAATTAAAAATAAACATGATAGACATCAAATAATTGCAACTGAAGCTTTAGCTAACATAGAAAACTGGAAAAAAGAATATTTTTGGTACTGTCAAAAATAAAATGAAAAAAGGGATGAAAAAATGAACCACAGAGATCACAGAGTCTATTTTTATAATTTTTTAAATCTCTGTGTTCTCAAGAGGATTCATTGTTTCTATTTGAAAAATATTTTAAATAAGCTGGGAATTTATAGGGCACATAGAGGGCACAGAGGGGGAGAACTTAAAAACTCTTCTAACTCATTAATATTTAAAGGTTTCTCTCTAGTTCTCTGTGGTTAAGTTTTGACATTACCGTATCTTTAATTGGGAGAAAAAAATGCAATGGAAGTTTATTTTAATTATGCTTTTAATATTACTATTTGTCGCTTTTGCAGGACAAAACTGGGAAATTGTGCATATTAAATTTTTCATTTATTCATTCGAGATATCATTGGCATTTCTTATTATATGTTCGATACTTATCGGTTTCATAATGGGAATAATTATTTCAACAATTAAACAACTGGAATTGTCAAAAAAAATAAAGAACTTAAATAAAAGAATAGAAAAACAAAATGAAGAATTAAAAGCACTTCGTTATTTTCAGATTAAGGATGACGAAGAAGGAGAAAATAATTAATGATAGATTTTTTATTTGTATTTATTTTCGGTGCTGTTATCGGATGGTACTTCACCAGAAAGTTAAAATCTCTGCAGAGAGTACAAATAGTTCATGAAACAGATCAGAATTACAGTAACGCACTCAATGCAATAGTTGATAAAGACTATGAAAAAGCACAAAAACTTTTAATGGATACTATTGACAACGATCCTGATAATATAATGGCATATCAAAGACTTGCTGAACTTAAATTCAATCATGGAAATTATGTAAAAGCATTGAAAATTTTTGAAATTATTACAATGCGTTCATTTATTTCAAAAGAAAGTTCGGCTCTGGCATATCGCTGGTACGGTAAAACTGCAGAGAAACTCAAAAAATATGATATTGCAATTGACGCTTACAATAGAGTTTTAAATATTTTGCCTCTTGATATTGAATCATTAAAAGCTCTTGAATCATTATATGAAACAAATAAAAACTGGAATAAAGCATTAAGCTATACCAAAAAAATAGAAGAAATCACAAATAAAGATAATAAAATGCACGAAGCATATTTATTATTTTGTAAAGCACAGGATAATTTTAATGCAGGTAATTTAAAAGATGCTGAAAAATCTGCTGAAGAAGCGATAGAAAAAGATGAATTATGTATTCCTGCTTATATTATTATGGGTGATATTTTATTTAAAAAAGAAGAAAAAAAAGAAGCAAAGAAAAACTGGGATAAAGTTCTTGAAATTAAACCTGATCTTGGATATCTGGTATTTAAGCGACTTGAAAAATTTTATTTTGAAAATGATGAATATGAGAAAATGCGTTTTATATATGAGCAATTGCTTACATCTAATCCTAAAAATGCAATTACACATGCTGCACTGGGAAATCTTTTCTATAATATGGAAAACTATGATAAAGCTCAAATAGAATATAAGGAAAGCTTTCAGAATGGATATTTTACCAAAGAAATACTTCAAAATTTTTTTAAAATATGCAAAAAAGAAAATAGATTTAATGATTTTATTATAGAAATAGAAATGATTATAAATAATGTTGAAAAAGATTTTAAAAATCGATGTTCAGCCTGTCAATATACAGATAAAGATTATTTTTGGAAATGTCCTTTATGCGGGAAGATGAGTTACTATGCATGATGATTCTACTCCCTTAATGGAACAATACGCCAATATAAAAAAAAATTACATGGATGCTATACTTTTTTATAGAGTTGGCGATTTTTATGAAACTTTTTATGATGATGCCAGAATTGCTTCAAAGGTCCTGGAAATAGCTCTTACTTCCAAACATGCAGGAAAAAATATTCTAGTCCCTCTTGCTGGAATACCCTATCATGCTTCTCTTATATATATAAACAAACTAATAAAAAACGGTTACAATGTCGCTATTTGTGAACAGGTTGAAGATCCGGAACTGGCAAAAGGTATTGTAAAAAGAGAAGTAATAAGAGTTATATCCCCTGGTACAGCAATAGAATCATCTATTCTTGCAGACAAATTAAATAATTATCTGGTATCTATTATTCATACGGAAGAAGGTGTTGGAATCTCTAAAATAGATATTTCTACAGGTGAATTTACAGTTATGTCTCTGCCTGATACTGAAATATCCAGACTTGGCGATGAATTACAAAAAATATATCCAAGCGAATGTATTATTGGAATAACAATGCTTAATGATCCTGTTATTCAAATCACAAAAAAAACAATACCTGGAATAAAAATAAGCGAATGTGATGATCTTTATTTTTCACGTGATTATGCTTATGAAACTCTTCTTAAACACTTTAAAACACATTCATTAAAAGGATTCGGCATAGATGACAATGAAACACTGCTTATAGCGCCAAGTGGAGCAATTATTGCTTATTTATTAGAAAAAAGAAAACATCCCCTGCCCCATGTTTCTTCTATTGAAAGAGAATCATTTAAAAATTTTATGTTATTAGACAGATATACACAGCGTAATCTGGAACTTGTTAAATCATCTGGAGAACAAGCAGGAAAAGAAAATACTTCACTCTTGTCTATTCTTGATTCTACTATTACAGCAATGGGTGGAAGATTATTAAATAGATGGATATTGCAGCCGCTTTTAGACTCTTGTGAAATAAATAAACGTCTTGATGCAATTGAACATCTATATGCAGAAAGTCTTAAAATAAATGAAATCAAAAATATTTTAAAAGATATATCTGATCTGGAAAGAATAATTGGAAGAATACCTGCAAATTATACCAGTCCCCGAGACCTGGTAAATCTTAAATTATCACTTAAAAAAATCCCTTTTCTTATTAATACAATTGACAGCTTAAGTTCTATTTTATTATGGAAGCAGTTATCAAATGAATTAAAACAAATTCTTCCAATATTAAATAATATAATAGAACTTATTGATAAAAATATTATTGATGAACCCCCGCTTAAAATAAAAGATGGCGGATTTATTAAACCAGGATTGAATCAGGAACTGGATGAACTAAGAGATATAATAAAGGAAGGGAAAAATTGGGTTGGAAGATTGGAAAATTCTGAACGCGAAAGAACCGGGATTAAATCGCTCAAAGTTAAATTTAATAATGTATTTGGTTATTATATAGAAATAACTAAATCAAATCTCAATCTTGCACCACAGGATTATATCCGTAAACAAACACTGGTAAATGCAGAAAGATTTATAACTCCTGCTCTAAAAGAATATGAAAACCAAATTCTTAATGCTGATGATAAAATAAAAACAATTGAGCAGGAACTTTTTGATAAACTTAAAACAGAAATACTAATTTATAACAATGAAATTCAAATAGGCTCAAATCTAATAGCAAAAATTGATGTTTTAAATACATTAGCAAATGTAGCCCGAATAAATAATTTTACTAAACCTATTGTCAATGATAGTGATATAATAGAAATCAAAAATGGACGGCATCCAGTAGTTGAATGTCTGCAAATTAAAGATAGTTTTATTCCAAATGATACAAAACTAAATAATAAAGAAAACCAAATATTAATTATTACAGGTCCCAACATGGCCGGTAAATCAACATACATACGTCAGGTTGCTTTAATAGTGCTTATGGCGCAAATGGGAAGTTTTATCCCGGCATCTTTTGCACATATAGGTATTGTTGACCGTATATTCACACGTATTGGAGCTTCTGATAATATTGCACGCGGGGAAAGTACATTTTTAGTTGAGATGAATGAAACATCAAACATTTTGCATAATGCAACTTCACGCAGCTTAATAATACTTGATGAAATTGGAAGAGGGACAAGCACTTTTGACGGATTAAGCATTGCCTGGGCTGTTGTAGAGTATATTCATAATCATGAAAAACTCGGGACAAAAACTCTATTTGCAACACATTATCACGAATTGACCGAGTTGTCTTTAACTCTTCCAGGAGTAAAAAATTATAATATAGCAGTTAAAGAATGGAACGAAGAAATAATTTTTTTACGTAAAATTATAGAGGGAAGCGCTGATAAAAGCTACGGTATTCAGGTTGCCAGGCTTGCAGGATTGCCAAATAAAGTAATTACCCGTGCAAAAGAAATACTTGCGGAATTGGAACAAAATAGCCTTGATGAAGGAGGAAAACCTAAATTATCTCATACTGATAGCATGACAAATTTGCAACTTGATCTTTTTAGAGAACATAGTGAAGGAGCTAAATTTCTTGAAGAAATTGTTAAAATTGACATTAATAATACTACTCCACTGAATGCACTAAAAAAATTATCAGAAATTATTACTCAAGCTAAAAAACTAAAGTCTTGACAAAAAATACCGAAAAGTATAAACATAAAGGATCGTACAATGACTATTGAAAATAGAGAAAAAACTTTTATTGCTGTTGGTATATTCTTTTTAATCATCTTTATATTCTATCAGTATATTTTACTTCCCTTAAATCGTAAATCTGATGAAATTGATGTTAATATACTCGCAAGAGAAACAGACCTTTTAAAAATGATGGAACTTAAATCTGAATATTTGAATATAATACAAAAAAAGAAAAAATCTCATGAAAACCTGAATAATAAAAAAGAAGATTTTGCAATATTCTCTTATCTTGAAAAACTGGCAATAGATGCTGGAATAAAAGAAAAAATTGATCATATGAAACCAATCACAGGTAAAACCAATAAAATGTATGAAGAAGATTCAGTTGAAGTTAGATTAAAAGGAGTATCATTAGGAAGCCTGATTTCGTTTTTATATAATATTGAACATCAAAATAATTTAATAAAAATAACTCAAATTCATGTTAAACCCAGAGAAATAGATACTGCTGTTCTGGATGTAACTTTTCTTGCCTCATATTCTTATTTAAAAAAGAAAATACAGGGCTAAGAGCTATTTCACATTTTACTGATTTTCCTTGACCCGATTATATTCCATAACTATAATAAACCATGTATGAAATACTTCATATATTTTCTCAAATCCCTTATAATTTAAGGATTAAATAATGCTAAATATATTATCATCTATACGCTGGCAGGACATTGTTGATATAATCATTGTCAGCTATTTCCTTTACAGGTTATTTTTACTTATAAAAGGGACTAGAGCTGTCCAGATGCTTTTTGGGTTGTTGCTTCTTGTAATTGCCTCATTTATAGCTGAATTAGGACAATTTTATACAATAAGCTGGATTTTAAAAAATTTTTTAACTTTATGGGTACTTGTATTTATTATTGTATTTCAGCCTGAACTCAGAAAAGCATTAGCACAAATGGGACAAAGTAGATTTTTAAATATTTTCGAACATGGGAGTATGATTGATGAAATAGTTGAAGCGAGTGTATTATTGAGCGAAAAAAGATATGGAGCATTAATTGTAATCGAGAGGGAAATAGGATTAAAAAATTTTATTGAAACAGGAGTAATGATTCACGGGAAAATCTCTTCAGAACTTTTAACCAGCATATTTTATCCAAATACTCCGTTACACGATGGGGCAGTAATAATTCATAATAGTGAAATAGCTGCAGCAGCATGCATTCTCCCTTTGTCCAGTAATCCTGAGATAAAGCCTAAAAACATGGGGACACGACATAGAGCAGCTATTGGAATCACAGAAGAAACTGATGCTGTAGTTGTTGTAGTTTCAGAAGAGAGCCGAAGCATATCCATCTCTATTGGCGGAAAAATGACACGTAATTTAGATAAAGATAACTTAAAAAAAGTCCTGAGAAATATATTTTCTCCTCAAAAAACAAAATCTTCAGAAAAAAGGGATTTCTTTAAAACACTATGGAAATTCAAAAATTCAAACAAAAATTAAAGGAAAATTTAGAACTAAAAATAATTGCTATTATTCTGGCAATTATTTTATGGGTGTATTCTATTGGACAACAGAAATCAGAAATAATATTTAACATACCTATAAAATTTGAAACTAATCAAAATATGATACTTTATGATAAAAGTACAGATTTTGTAACTCTTAATTTACGAGGACAACAAAATGTTATACGCGGATTAAGTAAATCTCAATTCAGAATTACTATAGACCTTAAAAATAATCATCCTGGAACAGTTGAAATTGATATTTCAAATAAAAATATTTTTGGACCAAAAGATGTTGAAATCATAGATATTTTCCCAAATAAACTTACTGCTAAATTAGATTATTTAGTATCAAAAAATGTACATATTAAAGTAATTACACAAGGAGAACTTCCAAAAAAATATCATATTGAAAAACTTATTACAGAACCTGAAATTATCAGTATTGAAGGAATAAAATCAAAAATCAATAAAATTAAATATATTGAAACTTCACCCATACTTCTAAAAGGTGCTAAATTAGGTTTTACAAATATTGTTCGTTTACAAAAATTTGATGATAATATAAATATTAAAGGACCACAGGAAATAAAAGTTATAGTACTAATATCAAGAGAAGAGACAATAGAAGTACCAATAAAAGTTATTAATTATTCACATTTTAAGGCAAATACATATCCTTCAGATTTAAAGATTGTAATATATGCTGATAACGCATTAATAGAATCTTTTATTAATCATAATGAGGATTTATTTGTATTGGTTAATGCTTCAGGTATTAAAAAAGGGACATATTTTATTAAAGATTTTATTTTATCCAATGATAAAGTTAAATTAATAAAATCATTCCCATCTGAAGTGAAACTTATTCTGGAATAGATCAAAAAATAATGGAGGAAATATTTTATGCGTAAGTTATTTGGAACTGATGGCATTCGAGGAGTTGCAAATATTGAACCCATGACTGCTGAAATGGCTTATAAATTAGGTAAATGCTGTGCTATATATTTTACGAGGGATAAAAAAGAACGTATTGTTTTTCTAATTGGAAAGGATACCCGTTTATCCTGTGATATGCTTGAAAATGCTATTACAGCTGGATTATGCTCCTATGGTGTTGATGTTATTAAAATTGGAATATTACCAACTCCTGCTGTTGCTTATCTTACAAAAAAATATAAAGCAGACTGCGGGATTATGATTTCAGCATCGCATAATTCTTTTGAAGATAATGGAATTAAATTATTTTCAAATAAAGGACATAAGCTTTCAGAAAATATTGAAGACGATTTAACTAAAATGCTGCATGAGGAAAATATTCCTGTTAATAAACCTTTAGGATCTGCAATTGGAAGAGTAGTTGAAGATAAAAATGCAGTAAAAGACTATCTTTCATATGTAATAAGCACTATTCCAGTAAATACTAATCTATCTTCATTAAAAATTGTTGTTGATTGTGCTAACGGGGCAACTTCATATATTGCTGCCGAACTTTTTGAAAATCTCGGAATTAAAATTAAATTAAAACACAACAAACCTACAGGGACAAATATTAATCTTAATTGTGGATCACTATATCCCCATGGGATAAGCAGTGAAATAAAAAAAGCTAAATATAATGCAGGATTATGCTTTGACGGAGATGGAGACAGAGTAATTGCTCTTGATGAGAATGGAGAAATGATTGATGGCGACTATATTATGGCCATTTGCAGTAAATATTTGTTTCATGATAAAAAACACCCGAAAAAAATACTTATTACAACAACAATGAGTAATATCGGGCTTGAAAAATTCACACAGGAATTCGGCATAAAAATGATAAGAACTAATGTTGGGGATAAATATGTTTTGGAAGAAATGTTGAAAATTGGAGCAATATTAGGCGGTGAACAATCAGGACACATAATATTTAAAGAATTCTCAACTACTGGAGATGGAATAATCACTGCGTTACAACTGCTTTCAATTATGGCAAATGAGAATAAAAAACTTTCATCCCTTTCAAAAGTAATGAAGAAATATCCACAGATACTCATTAATATACCTGTTAAATCTAAAGTGGATTTCCATAGTATACCAGAACTTCATCAGGTTATTGATGAAATAGAAAAGGAAATAGAAAATAATGGAAGACTTGTACTAAGATATTCAGGAACTGAACCTCTAGCACGTATAATGCTTGAAGGTTATGATGAAAATAAAATAAAAAAAATCGGGAATAGACTTGCAGATGCCATTAAATTAAATATAGGGTAGAGGAATTTGAAAGTTTGGTTATAACGCCTCATAAATGAGGCAACTACATGTGTCATCAGTGTAGTTGCTCGATTTATCGAGCCTAATTTAAGGGTAGATCAAATATCAAATATCAAACAGGAGAAATATAAATGCCAAAACTTGGTGTAAATATCGACCATATAGCTACATTACGTCAAGCACGCGGGGGTAATGAACCGGACCCAATTGCAGGAGCTGTAATTGCTGAATTAGCAGGCGCAGATGGTATTACTATACATCTTCGTGAAGACAGGCGACATATGCAGGACAGAGATCTTAAATTATTGCGTCAGATTGTAAAAACAAAACTAAATTTAGAGATGGCAAATAATAAAGAAATTATTAAAATAGCATTATCTGTTGTTCCTGATATGATAACTATTGTACCTGAAAAACGCGAGGAACTGACAACAGAGGGTGGTCTGGATGTATTAACCAATTCACATTCTATTGAAGAAACAATAAATCTATTTAGATCAAATAATATATTGGTCAGCCTTTTTATTGATCCGGACCCGGATCAAATAAAGGAAGCACGTAAAATTAAGACTGATTTTGTAGAAATACATACAGGTAAATATGCTAACAGTAAAACTGAAATTGAGATGCTAAAAGAATTGAATTTAATTGAAAAAGCAGTGGAATTGGCTGATAAATCCGGATTAAGAATTAATGCTGGACATGGATTGAATTATAAAAATGTAATTCCAATTGCTCATTTACATAAGATCGAAGAATTAAATATTGGACATAGTATTATTTCAAGATCAGTGCTCGTTGGACTGGATAAAGCAATAAGAGAAATGATAGAAGCAATCCATTATGGTGAAGAGATATTATGATTTATGGTATAGGAATAGATATTATTGAAATAAACAGAATAAAAGAAAGTATAAATAAGTTTGGTGATATTTTCTTAAATAAAATATTTACAAAAGAAGAAATTTATTATTGTAAAAATAAAAAAAATCCTTATCAGCATTTTGCAGGACGTTTTGCAGCTAAAGAAGCTGTATTTAAAGCTCTTGGAGGGATAACAAATCCTGATCTTAACTGGAAAAACATTGAAATTTTAAATGATTTTTCAGGAAAACCCAAACTTGTTTTCTCCACTGATTTAATTAAATTTCTATTAAAAAAAAATATCTTATTATATCATCTCAGTATTTCTCATTCTGTAAAACATGCTGTAGCACAGGTAATACTTGAGACAGGAGAAAAAAACAAGCGTAAAAAATCATAATTTATAATTTTTCTTGACATAAATTTAATCTAGGTATATAAAATTATTTTGTAATAAATCCAGAAAATTAAGGTTTTCCGCATATTTTTACTTATTTGATATATACAGAAAGGACTTTATGAACCTACCAGAACTTAAAATTGGAAACTTAGTAGCTCCTATTCCTATTATTCAAGGTGGTATGGCTGTTCGTGTTTCAACAGCTCCACTAGCTGCTGCAGTTGCTAATGAAGGAGGAATAGGAATAATCGGTGCATCAGGGATGGGAATCGATGAACTTAGAGATCAGATAAGAAAAGCTAAACAGTTAACCAGAGGTATTGTTGGTGTTAATATAATGGTTGCTCTAGCAAATTTTATTAAAATGGTAAAAGCTGCCATTGAAGAGAAAATAGATCTCATTATAGCTGGTGCAGGATTTTCAAAAGATCTTTTTCATCTTGGGAAAGACAGCGGGATACCTGTTGTTCCAATAGTTTCGTCTCTGAGACTGGCAAAAATAGCTGAATCACTTGGAGCGTCTGCTATTGTTGTTGAAGGTAAAGAAGCAGGCGGACATCTTGGTACTGATGTTTCCATAAAAGAACTTATTCCTTCAATTGTAAATGAAATAAAAATTCCAGTTGTTGCAGCCGGTGGAATTATGAACGGAAATGATGTTGCAGAAATGTTCAAAATGGGTGTAGATGGTGTACAGATGGCTACACGCTTTGTAGCAAGTAAAGAGTGCGAAGTTTCTGATAAATTTAAACAAATTTATTTAAACGCAAATAAAGAGGATATTGTAATAATAAGAAGCCCTGTTGGATTACCTGGAAGAGCAATTAGAAATGAATTTTCCGAGAAATTAATGCATGGAGAAGCTCCTCCTCCTGAAAATTGCGATAACTGTCTCAAACACTGCAGTGGTGAATATTGTATTTTGCAGGCACTTGATAACTCCAGACTTGGTAATACAGAAAATGGTGTGGTTTTTTCCGGAGAATATGTATATAAATTAAAAGATATATTAACTGTTAAAGAGATTTTCAAAAGAATACTTGATGAAGTAAAAAGGTACTAATAATCTTGGCTTTTTTTACAAATCATGAAAAAAAAATATTTATATTTTTATGCATTTCTTTTTTGGCTGGATCATTAATTTTACTGGCAAAAAAGAACATTCCATTTTTTTATGATTTTCTATCTTTGAATGAGTTTAAAAGAGAATTTTCTGTTATACACAGCAAAAAACCTCTGCAAACAGAAAAAAAAGAAACAATAGGTGTAAATATAAATTCCGCAACATATGATGAATTAATTGAAATCCCTTATATAGGGCCAAAAATCGCCAATAAAATTATTGAAATGAGAAAAAATATAACTTTTAATAATTATAACGACCTTAAAACAATTCCAGGAATTGGAGATAAAAAACTATTAAAAATAAAAAAATATTTTAGTTTTGATAGCTCGAAACATTAAACTATTAGGATTAGTCGAGGTTATATACAATACCTCTTCATGTTTTTACAATATTAATAGCTTTGAATTAAAAATTATAATTTCATAATTTTATCAATAATATGTTTAAAAGGTCTCGGTTGATGATTAATAAATTCATTATATTCAGTTAAAAAATCGATGAATTTATCCATATCTGCTTCACCATCAATTAATGTAGGATTATATTTATTTGAAGATAA
>JACRDZ010000214.1 GCA_016212735.1 Candidatus Firestoneibacteriota bacterium
AAAGGTGATACGCTATTTTAAGATAAATATGAAAAGGCGAAAGGATTCGGTCGGCAGCCCAACTATTATCAATAATTTCAATTAATTCATTTGTGATATCAAGACACCATCGGTCATTCCATCTATCGTCAAACCATTTTGCCAATTTATTGGAAGCATCCTGCTCCATTACATCAATATTTAATTCACCCTGATTAGCCAAACCCGCT
Organism: Candidatus Firestoneibacteriota bacterium; assembly: GCA_016212735.1. Next base: position 210 of record JACRDZ010000214.1, read on the forward strand.
AACGTGAGGTTACTGCTTCCTAAAAATCCAACTATCGGAACCCGTTTATCATCACTGTAAGCCAGATATAACTTGGCGTGAAGGGGATATTTCAAATGCAGTTTTACAATAACCTTTTTTTCTTTCATCTGACGGCTTAACTTTCGCAAAGCCTGTTCATCTGCTTCAGAAGGTGTTCCTATAGTAAGCTGGTCTTTAAATTCCCGAGCTAATTTTTTTTTGAGTTTTACCGCTTCCGCCTGATCAATGATAAAGCCTTCATCGTTTATAAAATGCTCCCGCAGAATATCAACAGGCATTTTCTGCATTCCTACTAATAAACGACAGTACCGATGTATATCTTCTTTGCTTTCCGATACAACCGCTCCTGTCAGGTTATCAATTTTATCAGCAACTTCTTTCCAGCCTCTCAGGTTAAAGTAACCCACGCAGAAATCAGTGCGGTGTGAAAGTTCCAGAGTTTCATTCAAACCTTTAGAAAGATGATTTTCTATGTTATCGTAAATTTTTGGCATAGCAATCTTCCGTCTTAGAAATTATTTTTATGATTTTATTTAATCATACCAAACAAATACGGTCAAGATAATTTTCAATCGTCTGCTTTATCCCTTTTTACTATTTCTGATCCATAACCTCTTTTTGTAATTGATGTTAAAGGTTTATTGGTTTTTTGCGAAAGAATTTTCATGACTCGCGGAGTGCAGAAACCGCCATGACATCTTCCTGCTTGTGCGCGAGTTCTGAATTTAATGCCGTCTAATGTTTTTGCTCCGCGCTTTATTGCATCCTCAATCTCTTTAGCAGAAACCATTTCGCATCTGCATACAATATCTCCATAAGACGGGTTAGCATTAATAAGTTTTTTGGTTTCGGAAAAAGGTATATCAAATAGATGAGTTGTTTTTTGGCGATATTTTTTAAAAACAACTTTTTTCTTTATTTTAAGTCCGTTTATTTTTAACAGTTTAGAAACAAGTAAAGCAATTGCAGGAGCGGCAGTTAAGCCAGGGGATTGTATTCCTGCAACATTAATAAAACCTGGTGTTTTGCTTTCATGACGAATAATAAAATCATCTCCTGCAACAGGCCTTAAACCTGCAAAATATGCGATAACATCATTGGGATTTATTGATGGAACAAGTTGTTGAGCTCTGGATATAACCTGATTAAATCCATTATCAGAAGTGGATAAATCTTCTTTATCCTCAACATCTTCAGCAGTCGGACCTATCATTGGATTTCCATCAGAAGTTTTTATAACTATAATTCCTTTGGAAGTTTTTGTCGGAAGCGGGAATATAAGATGGTTTGTCAGATTATGTTTTTTCTTATCAAGAAGAAATTCTTCGCCTTTACGCGGTTTGATTTTAAAGTCAGAAATCCCAACCATATTGGATATATCATCTGCGAAAAGCCCAGCAGCATTAATAATATATTTCGCATTAAATACGCCCTGTGAAGTTTCAATTTCAAAGCTGTAAAAAGAATGAACGATAATATTTTTTACCAATGTCAATGTATAAATTTCAACGCCATTTTCTCTGGCATTTTCGCTTAAATCATATACCATGCGGTACGGACTGACAATACCTGCAGTTGGTGCGTAAAGCGCAGCAATAACAAGAGGATTCAGGTTAGGCTCATTTTTTGCTAACCATGCACGGTCAACTATTTTCAATTTTGGGACACCAAGTATTTCCGCATCTTTTTTAATTTGCAGAAGTGTCTTTATTTCTTTTTTATTAAACGCAGCTATAAGCTCTCCAACTTCTTTAAAATCAGCACCAAGTTCTTGTGTAATCCTGCGTGTCAATAAATTCCCCTGCACACATAATTTACCTTTTAATGAGTCTGGCGGATTCTGAGTTCCAGGATGAATAATACCGCTGTTTGCTTTTGAAACCCCAAAACAGAGTTCCTCTTCCTTTTCGAGCAAAGCAATACTCAGTTTATATCTGGACAACTCACGTGCAATAGATGCTCCTATTATCCCGCCGCCTATTATAACAACATCATAGATTGTCATAAGCAGACCCTAATTTTGTTTTTCTTTATCCTTATTATACCACTCCTGCCATTTTGCCTGATCCTGGCCAAACGTCTGTCCAGTTATGTTTTTCAGTGTATTTGCTACCATTTCTCTCGTACTTTTATCTATATATTTATCCTTAAGAATAGAAATAAGAGGTTCTACAGCACGTACGTCTTTCATATTTCCAAGTGCGTTTGTTGCAACTGCTTTAATGCTTTTATCCATATTTTCATTCTTTATCACAAAAATTAGAGGGTCTACTGCATGCGATCCGTTTACATTTCCAAGAACATTTAATGCTTTTTGTTTAATGTTTTTATCTGTTTTTTTATCTAAAATAAAAACAATAAGACTATCAATAGCACGCGAATCTTTAACATTACCTAATGCATTTATTGTTATTTCTTTGACAAAAGAGTTTGAATTGTTATCTAAAAGAACAGAGATTAAAGCATCAACTGCTTTTGGATTATTTATATTACCTAAAGCATTTGCAGCTATACTTCTATCGAATCCGTCTAAGTTATTATTAACAAAAACAGTTATAAGAATTTCAACTGTACGAGGATCATTAATATTGCTTAGTGCAATTGCTGCCTGCTCCCTTAATGAGCCATCCTGAGTTTTATCATTAAAAACAGCAATAAGAGGATCAACTGCGCGAGTATCCTTTATTTTGCCTAAAGCATTTATAGCTTTTATTCTGACATTTGCAGATGATCTTTTATCCTTAAGAACGTAAATAAGAGATTCAACTGCACTTACGTCGTTTATATCACCTAAAGCACTTGCAGCTTTTTCTCTTATAATATCATCAATATTTCTATTTCTAAGAATATCAATAAGAGGGTCAACTACCTGTGGATTTTTAATATTCCCCAGTATTTTTGCTATTGCTTCCCTTATATTTTTATCTGTATCCTTATCTATAAAAATAGCAATAATAGATTCAATTGCACGAATATCACCTGTATTTCCTAAAGCATTTGCTGCCAGTTCTCTTGTAATAGGATCAGCATTTTTATTTAAAAGAATGACTATAAGAGGGTCAATAACATTTAATTCTTTTATATTTCCAAGAACATATGCATCTGTCTCTCTAATCTCCTTATCTGAATTTATATCAGTAAGTACAAAAATTAATGGTTTAATTATTCGTTCATCTTTTATTTTGCTTAACACATGAATTGTTGTTTCTTTAACATTTTTATCAGAATCTTTATTCATAAGTATGCTGATTAATGGATCGATAACTTTTGGGTCCTTTATATTACCAAGAACATTTACAACCATTTCCATAATGTTTTTATCCAGGTCTTTAATAGACAATAAGGAAATAAGAGGATCCGTAGCACGTGAATGATTAATATTACCTAATGACCATACTGCCATTATTCTAATATTTATATCTATGCCTGAATCCTTTATTATTGAAATAAAAGGTGTTATCATGAATGGTTCTTTAATACCGATCAATGCATTTGCAGCCAGATCTCTATCAACTTTATCTGAGCTTTTATCCAGAAGTATAGCATTAAAAGGTTCTATATCATAGAATTCACAAATAAGTTCTCCCATTTTTGTCACAAATGAAAACTCTTCTTTTTCATATATAAAATTCCGTACATTATAAGGTCTGTTATTTGCTGAACTTTGTACATTCCCATGCAAAACACCTGAATCTTCCCAGATTTTAAAAGATTTCATATAAACTGGAAGCCCTGGCTGGTTTAATGAAATCGTACCTGCAATCTCCTTCTCGGAAGATAACTGTCCCAATTCATTTCTTTCTGCTTTTATTGTTAAGGTTGCATCATATTTATCATCTGCTTTCACAATTTTAATTCCGACATAATTAAAAAGTCTGACTGTTATATCTTCAAATGGAAAAGATATTTCTTTTCCTAAAGAGGAAGATTGTTCTAAAATTATTTTTATTTTTTTTATTTTACGGAAACTTCTGAGTTGTTCTTTATTAGTAGGTTGTGCAGATGTATAAACAGCAAATAGTCCGAAAAATATCACAAGTGAAATATATAAATATATTAAGAAAGATTTTTTTAAAAAAATTATTCCCATCTATAAATAAATCCTCCTTTTATTTAATATTTATAATTTTATGAACCTGTAATTGAAAACGTACAGGCAGATTATCCTTTAGAATCCAGCCAGCTATTTTCTTCGGTTCAATGTGCCCTAAAACAGGTGAAAATAAAAGCTGGGTTTTTTTATTTAATGAGAATTGTGAAATAATATGTTTTGCCCAGAGATAATCGCGGCGGGATTTTATTACGAATTTTATTTCATCCTTATTGGAAAGAAATTTCAGGTTATTAAAATCCATTTTGTCACTCATTCCGCTATCAGGGCATTTTATATCCATTATTTTTATGACTTTTTTGGGAATATGTTTTAAAGAAATACTGCCGTTTGTTTCAATTAACACTTTATATTTCAATTCCAGTAATTTCTTCATTAAGGGATACACTTCTTTCTGCAATAATGGCTCCCCGCCGGTAATTTCAATAAGAGAACAATTTAATTTTTTAACACGAGAAATTATTTCATCTATGGAAAATGTTTTTCCACCTGAACGCGCATATTGAGTATCACAATATGTACAATCGAGATTACAACCGCTTAATCGAATGAAAGTACATGGGAACCCTGTATAAGAAGATTCTCCCTGAATACTTTTAAATATTTCGATTATTTTCAATTTATCCATGTTTTATTTCATAATACATTAAACTTAGCAAGTGAGTATAACATAGTTATTAAATAATCGCAATATTACTTTTATTTTTGTAATTTTATTTTTGTAAAATGTGTTAAAATTAGTAATGACAAAATTATAAATGGGAGTTAATATGCGCTTTGTTGTTGACTGTATGCTTGGCAAATTAGCACGTATATTAAGAATGTTAGGATATGACACTCTTTACTTTAAAAACATCGAAGATGCAGAATTAGCATGGATTTCCAGAAACGAAAATCGTATTTTAATTACTCGAGATACAATATTACAACGACGTTTCAATACATTTTGTACTATTTTATTGCAATCTCAGCAAATCGATAATGAGATAAAAGAATTAAAACAATTTCTACCCGAAATTTCCTGTGCGCAAAGTTTTAGCCGCTGCATTGAATGTAATAATTTGTTAATTAAACTTATAAAAAATAAACTGGAAAATAATGTCCCTCCATATGTTTTTTCTACGCATGATGATTTCGCTTATTGTAAAAATTGTGGAAAAATATATTGGAAAGGTACACATGTTGAAAATATGAAAAAGCGTTTTAAATCATGGTGTTTGTAAAATTATCCGTGTTCCGTTTTTTAAAATTTAAAAATTTCTGCTTTGTATAAATCATAATTATTATCGCTTGACAATTCTAAATGAAATTAGTATGATGCATAAAACTGACTGGTCAGTCCGAAATATATTAAGGAACGTATATTATTATGAGTAAAATATTGGAAGAAAAAAAAGAACAAAAACGCAGAGCAATTTTAAAATCTGCTCTTAATATTTTTTCCAGTAAAGGATATCATAATACTGTAATTGATGACATAGCTATTCAAGCTGACCTTGGTAAAGGAACTATTTATAGATATTACAAAAATAAGCAAAGTCTATTCCTCGCAGTAATTGAATCTAATCTTGATGAAATAAAAAGATTGATATTAAGCGCTATGTCTTCAAAAGAAAGTGATGTTATTAAAAATATGAGAAAATATATCGAAATATATTTAAAATATTTTGAAAAAAATAAATCATTTTACAATATTCTTTTACATGAAAAAAGTGAATTTAAGCATGAAGCTTTTTTAAGACATAGAAAAAAACAAATATTTTTATTTGAACCATTAGTTCAACAGGGGATAAATGAGGGAAAAGTCAAACATTTAAATAGTAAAAGTCTAACGTATGCTTTATTAGGGATGATGGATGCAGCTATATGGAAATGGCTCTGGAGTCCAAAAACATATCCTATTACTGATGAGATCCCTGTGATATTAGAAATCATGAAATCAGGAATTTTAAAGAATTAAGCTGTTATATACTCAGCGAGGTCAAAAATTCAGAATTTATGACCTCGCTTTTGTATAACTGGAGTATTAATATGAATATAAAGATAGTATTTTTTTCTATTTTATTTGTAATATACATCCCATTATCATCGATAACAGCTGAAGAATCAGTTTCTTTATATGATATTCCTGTATGCATAAATATGGCATTAAAAAACAGCCGAAAAACTATAATTAATCAACAAAAAATTATTGAAGCTCGTGAAAAAGTAGAAGAAGTTAAATCTCAATTTTATCCCAATGTAAATGCAAGTTTGTTATATTCAAGATTAGAAAAAGCACCCACTATTGATTTTGGAGGCAAGAAAACAAAAGTCGGGGATGAAAACACATATAATGCTAAACTGCAGGTTATTTATCCTCTTTATACTGCTGGAGCCACAAAAATCGGTACAGAAATATCTGAAATGGGGCTTGAATATAATGAAGTTAGCTCACAGATCACCCGATTGGATATAATTTATGCAGTATATCAGAATTATTTTAATGTTCTGAAAGCGTATAAGTTTGCTGAAATAGCTCTTGAATCCATCAATCTCTTAAAAGCACATGAAAAAAATATTCAAAATTTATTTGCATTAGAAACTGCAACTAAAATAGACCTCCTTACCATTCAGGTAAAGATTGCAGAAGCTGAACAGATTTTAGTTAAAGTACAAAATGCAATTAAAATTTCGGAAACTTCTTTTAATCAGCTTCTTGGAAGAGATATGGATAGTTCTATGGTTCTTAAGGATTATAAAGAAAAACCGAATTTTTCATTGAAATATGAAGATTGTCTGTCATCTGCTTACAGTAATAGAATAGAAATAAAAACTATGAATCTTGCAATAAAAATAGAAGAAAAAATAAAAGCCCTAACTGCAACTGAAGATAAACCAAAAGTATCATTAATTGGTGCTTATAATATAGATGAAGGCGGGTTGACAAAAGATAAAAAGTGGACTGTCAGCTTAAGCGCTAATTTTCCTATCTGGGATCATAATAAAACTGAACATAAGATTTTGCAGGAACAATCTAAATTAGAGCAGAACCGTTTACAGCTTCTTGAACTCAAAGATGGAATTGCTCTTCAGGTAAAGCAGGCATATCTGAATGCTGAATCAATAGGTAAGGAAATAGAAACATCTAAACTTGCGATAGAACAAGCTTCTGAGAATTATAAAATGACTGAGGAAAAATATAAAGAAAATCTTATTACCAATACAGAGGTTTTAGATGCTCATACAATGCTTATAAAAGCAAATATTAATTATTATAGTGCTCTTTATGATTTTCAGTTAGCTTTAGCAGGATTAAGAAAAGCAATGGGGATTTTTGAAGAAATTACGAGTCACGAAGAGGGGGTTAATTATGCAAAATAAAATTATTTTTTTAGTACTGATTATAATAACTTTTTTAAATACATCATGCAGCAATAAAAAAGATGAGCCACAGCAAACTGTCTCTAAACTAATACAAGAGCAGGATTCAGTCCCTTTAGTAAAAATAATTTTTGCAAAACGTGGTACTCTTGAAGAGAAACTGCAAGTCACAGGCAGCATGGAAGCTTGGGATGATGTGAAAGTAAGTTCAAAAATACCGGGGAAAGTCACAAAAGTATTTTTTAACGAAGGTAACTATGTTAAAGATGGAGATATCCTGTTTCAAATTGAAGATACAGAAATTAATATACAGCTTCAACAGGCTCTTATGAGCATAAAATCTACAGAAATCCTGATTAATAAAGCCCGCATGGGAATTAAGCTCATGGATGATAAGATTTCTGTTATGCTTAAACAGTCAGAGGCTGGAGTTGAAGTTCAGAAAGCATTGTTTACTAAAGTAAAAGCTGGCGCGCGGCAGGAGGAAAAAGATCAGGCTAAATTGGGAGTAGAGCAGGCGCAGATAACTTTAGATAATGCGAAAATAAGTTTTGAACGTTTGGAAAAATTATTCAAATCTGGTGCTGTTCCTAAACCTCAGTATGAAGTTGCCAAATTGCAGTATGATCTTGCAGAATCAAGATTGAAACTTTCAAATGAGATGCTGAATCTTATTGAAGCTGGTGCGCGTGATGAGGATAAAGCTGTAGCAGAGGCTAATCTTAATGCATCACAAGTTGCGATTGAAATGGTTGAAACAACAAAACAGGAAAAAACTATTCTTGAAGAAGATATTAAAAATCTGGAAATTCATTTATCTCAAGCCAGGCTTGTACAGGAACTAATTCAAACTACACTTGAAAACACAAAAATCACATCTCCAATGACCGGAGTTGTAGTTAAAAAGACCATAAATCCTGGAGAAATGGCATCGCCTGGAGTTCCTGTATTTTTTGTTTCTAAATTAGATCCGCTGAAACTTAAAACTGAAATCCCTGAGAATGAAATATCCAGAATTAAGATAGGACTGGATGCAGAATTAGTGCTTGATGCATATCCAGATAAAATCTTTACAGGTAAAATAAGTCATATTAACCCAGTATTAAATTCTAATTCCCGAACATGCGGTATAGAAATAAAGATTACCAATAGCTCTGGACTTTTAAAACCCGGGATGTTCTCTCGAATCACAATAAATACAGGGAAAAAAGATAATACTCTTATTATTCCGAGAGATGTTCTTATAGAAAATGAAAATAAATACCAGCTTTTTTTAGTTAAAAATGAAACCGCTGTTTTAAACAGTGTTAA
>JACRDZ010000020.1 GCA_016212735.1 Candidatus Firestoneibacteriota bacterium
AATTGTCCTCCTACATGTTTTCCTGCTTGAGTATTCGGTAGTGAAGAATTGAGATTTATTATTCTCACTGCAAAACTAATTAATCTTTCTTGTATATCATCACCTTTTGCCATAATAATATTTTAGCCTATAATGCTCAATGCTCAATTGTCAATGCTCAATGCTCAATCGTCAATGCTCAATCGTCAATTTAGTGTCAATGCCATTGCACGTATACCGGTTATACTCCATAACTTAATCTGTCTGCTAGAAATTCCGGCAGACCTGCGTCCATAATCTTCTTCTGTGCTAATCCAATATTATAATCTATGCGTCTTATATTAATATTATTTGTTTCAGAATCCCATAATACAAAACATGCACGTGGATCATGATCTCTTGGCTGTCCTATACTGCCGACATTTACTATATACCGCCATTCAGGTTTTAAATTATAGCTTTTTGATTTATATTCCATTGAAACTGAATTATCAGGAGAAAGTCCTATTATCCATGGGACATGAGAATGCCCGACAAAGCAAATTGAAGAAGAAAAATATGTAAAATTATCATGAGCATCTTCAATAGACAGCATATAGCTCCAGTCTGTTGGATGAGATGGGTTTGCATGCACCAGAATATAATTTTGAGCTTCTATTTTAAGTCTGAAAGAACATAACAGATTCCTTGTTGATTCAGAAATTATTTTATAAGTTTTTTGAAGAGCAATGCGTGCATTAGGATTAAACATATTTATATTTGTTATATGCAAGCTTGCGTAATCATGATTACCCATAACAGCCTGGCATTTTAGTGTTGAAAATAATTGAGCACATTCATTAGGATTTGCACCATAACCAACTAAATCACCAAGAAAAAGATATTGATCTGGTTTTTCCTTATTTATTTCTTCAATTACAGCTTGAAAGGCTTCAATATTACTATGAATATCAGCTATAACAGCATATTTCACTTTTAATTCTCCTGTTGTATCATAAACGAGAATAGCAAAACATAAAGTTTTTTTCAAGCTAATAAAATAAATTTTACATAAGGGATTGTATTTTTAAAATTTCTTGCTATAATAAAATCTAACAAGAAAAAATATAAATATGTAATTTAATTTAAATTGGAGGAAATCATGAAAAGTAAAAAACAATTATTTATAATATCAGGTTTATTCTTTTTTTGTTTACCTTCTATGATCTATGCTTATTTTATGGTTATTGACACGATACAGAATAAAATTCCTGTTGTCTATTTTGACCATAATAAGCATTTTAATAAAAATACTGGATTAGGATTTGCATGTGAAGAATGCCACCATGAACTTAAAAACCCTGAACAGAAACCTGTCATGTGTTCTACAGATTTATGTCATCTTCCTAAAACAGAACCTCAAAAAGATACACAGGTAAAAATCCCTGTTCTTAAAGATGCTTACCATACTATGTGCAGAGGATGTCATAAAAAAAATGAGAAATCATATAAAAATGCCCCTAAAACGCAAGATTGTGGAGCTTGCCATATAAAAGCAATGGATAAATTTATTGAAGAAAGATTAGAAAAACGGCAAAAACAAAAAGAAAAATAGTTTAGCTTTTTATATTTAATTAATGTTTATGTTTATCAGGAGGAAATATGGCTTTAATTGTTCATAAATATGGAGGGTCATCTGTAGCTAATGCTGAGAGAATAAAAAGAGTTGCTACCCATGTTGTGGAAACTAAAAGAAATGGGAATGATGTAGTTGTTGTTGTTTCTGCTCCAGGCGATATGACTGATGATCTTCTTAATATGGCAGAAGAAATTTCAAAGAATCCAAGTGAAAGGGAAATAGACATGCTATTGTCAACAGGAGAGCAAGTGTCTATTTCACTTATGGCTATAGCAATACATGAGGTAGGAGAAAAAGCAGTTTCGTTTACAGGTCCGCAGGTTGGTATTATTACAGATAATACTCATACAAAAGCAAAAATAGTGAGTATTAATGAAAGTAAAGTTAAAGAATCATTAAAGAAAGGGAATATAGTTATTGTCGCTGGATTTCAGGGAGTAAATGAGAATAATGATATTACAACTCTTGGCAGAGGCGGATCAGATACAACTGCAGTTGCTCTGGCAAGTGTTTTGAAAGCAGATTTATGTGAAATATATACTGATGTTGATGGAGTATTTACTGCAGATCCCGGGATTGTTCACGATGCAAAAAAAATAGATGTAATTTCATATGATGAAATGCTGGAAATGGCAAGTCTGGGAGCTAAAGTTATGCAGGCACGCTCGATAGAATTTGCAAAAAAATATAATGTTGATATACATGTACGTTCAAGTTTCAATTTCAAAACAAAAGGTACAATTATTACCAAGGAGGCTCCAGGTATGGAAAAAGTCGTTGTAAGCGGAGTTACCTGCGAAAAGGGTGAAGCAAAATTGTCAGTTATTGGAGTAGAGGATAGACCAGGTATTGCAGCTTTAGTTTTTTCAAGTCTGGCAAAAAAGAATATCAGTGTTGATATGATAGTTCAAAGTGCTGGTGAAGGCGGTAAAAATACAATTTCTTTTACTATTAATAAAGCAGATTTACGAAAAGCTATGGATATCTTAAATACAATAAAAGGAGATATCGGAGCTAAAGGAGTATCTTCTGATGAACATATTGCCAAAGTATCTATTGTCGGAGTTGGAATGCGCAGTCATTCAGGCATTGCAGCCAGTATGTTTGAAACTCTTGCAGAAAATAATATTAATATTGATATGATAAGTACATCAGAAATAAAGATATCCTGTATTGTTGAAGAAAAGCGAGCCAATGATGCTCTTTTGCTTTTACATAAAAAATTTAATCTTGGAGTATTGGAGTAACATGTTAAAAGCGAAAAATATAAATATTTTATTTAATTATTTTTGTATAAGTTTAGTTTTCCCTATTTCTTTATATGCAGGTGTAATTATAGAACAAATTGAAGGGAGTACAAATTACAGCGGGACTTTGAATACCGTATTGTATTTTTCTGGAGATAATATGCGTACAGATGAACTGGAAAGTAATATTACAACTATATCAAGATTTAGAGAAGATACAGGTTACTCCGTTTCCCATAAAAAAAAGACATTTATTAAATATAAACTTTCTGAAAAAGCACGGGAATTAACTAAAATAATATCTCAAAATTCCGAGAAAGTTATTGAAGATACTTCTTTGCCTGTTAAAAAACAATTAAAAATTATAAAAACAGGTGACACTAAAGTTATCAATGGATTCAATGTATCCAGATTAAATGTTATAGATGATAATAAAATTATCGAGGAAGTATGGGTAACAAATGATATTGATATGAGTGAGGTAAAAAATATTATTAAAAAAATAAAAAAACAACACGAGCTTCCTCCAGGTTTTAATAATAATGAAGAATATGAAGTTTCCAAAGCAATTGAAGATAATGGGTTTTTGATTTTAAGCAAACGTTATTCTGAAATTTTAGGTGAGAATCTGGAAGATTTTATAGAAGTAAAAAAAATCGAAAAGAAAAAGCTGGAAGATGACATATTCCTTCCACCTGAGGAATATAGAGAATTAAAAATGAATGTGAAATGAAGAATTCAAAAGGAGGTATAATTTTTTTTGTCAAACTATAATTTAAAATTAAAAATACAGTTTTTTATATTATGTTTTCTTTTTATTGTCTGTTATTTAACTAAAATAAGAGCAGCAGAAAAAGAAGAGGTTATTAATGATAAGATATATATTTTTGGTAAGGTCATACAGATAACAGATTATCCTAAAAATATTTTTGGGATAGAAACAACTAATAACATTATGCTAGAGCTTAAAGGAGAAAAATCCGCAGGACTCGAAGATTATAAAGATAGTTTTGTAAAAATGGAAGGATATTTAGGAAATATATCTGTTTATACAAGATATAGTTTTAATCCTGTATCATGGGAAAAAATATCTCCTCAGGAATTAGAATCTTTTGAGAATAAGATAAAAAGTCAATTCAGCAACATAAGATGGGAATCCACAAAATCGCAGAAGTGGGCTAGAATTTCAAAAAATCTGAATATAACTTTGAATAATTCTCAAGAAGGAAATATAAAAATAATTTTTGTAGAAATGGATATATACGGCTTGCCTTCACAGGTTAAAAAGCGCTGGTATTTTGGAAAACTCCCAAAAATAGTACCATCATATGAGATAGAAGGTAAAAAAGATTTTAGTGTTGAATGGAATTGCGAAAAATTGGAATTTACTGATAACGAAGAAATGAGATATGAAGTTAAAATTGGATATACCGACAGCAGTAATATTCTTGCGATTTGCAAATTTATTTCACAGAATAAATGGTGTTCAACCTGGAAATCAGAGAGAGAAGTCAAATGAAATAGAATAAATAGCGGAGTAACCAACTATGAAATTTATTTTCTGGAGAATTATTATCTGTTTAATATTTTTATTATATTTTGAAAATATTTATGCGCGTAATAATTTCTCTCTGTTACCTGTTGCTGAATGCGGAATTAGTAAAATAGGAGAAATAGAAAAAAATATTAAAGGTCTTCCGCATCAAACTCTTACCAAAGAAGAACTTATAAAACGTAATCGTATATCCATAAAAGGAGAAATGCTAAGAGACAAATTATATGATACAACATCTTTCTGGAATATTATTGGCAGCAAATGGCAGAAAACACCTGCTACATGTCGAGTAGTAACTGATGATGTATATATATATGTTGCTAATGATGTCTGGTATAATGAAAGTTCGAATGAGGGGTATCTTACAGAAGGCGACCTTAATACAATTGCGGATAGATTTATCAACGATTCAAGCAGTATTTATAAACTTACAAGAGAGATTTTTGGTGAAGAAGTAAAAACAGGTCTTGATAAAGATAATCATCTTACAATATTTCTTCTTGACCTTGATAATGATTTGGCATTGGGGAACACAACATGGATTAGTAAAACATGGTTAGGCGGATATTCAACCTTAATGGATGATTATAAAGATGGGACTGGTTTTATTCATAGTAATGAACGTAAAATAATATATATTGATACATATCCAACGTTTGAACATGGTAAAGTATTTTTTGATTTTGAATCAAGTTCTGTAAAAATAAAAAATCCTGCACCAACTATTAATCATAATGATGATGAAGAAGGAATATATTTTCCTGAAGGCCCCATATCTATTTATTCAGTGCTTGCTCATGAATTCCAGCATAAGATACATAGTTATTATGATCCTTATGAAGAATTATGGCTGAATGAAGGATGTTCAGAATTAGCCGGATTATTAAATAATCCAGGGATAAAAAATCTTGGCACTCAATTAAGTCATTTAAGATATTTTTTAGAAAATTCTAATGACAATTTATTAAAATGGGATGGGAAATCAAAAGATTATGGCGGAACAATGTTATTTTTTACATATCTTTATGATCATTTTGGAGGAAATATATTTATAAAATCCATTGTTGAAGATATAGAACAGGGTTCCAATTCTATTCAGAATAATCTTGTAAACAATGGATATTCAGATACATTTTATGGAATATTTAATAATTGGGTAGTTTCAAATTATTTCAGTGATACAACTAATCCTGTTTATGGTTATAAAAGCATAAATTTGTTTGATACTGCAATATTTAAAACAACACCCGAAGATCCGAAAATATTAAGATATGGGATGAATCCACAGAAAGTTTATAAATTAGAAACTCCTATGGAAATTAATGAAAATAAAGTTATGGGGCATGCTGGTGTTTATTATTCTTTTACTCCAGCATATAATACAACCAATGTAAATATAAATTTTAAAGGAGAAGAGAATGATAATAAATGGGAAAGCAGAGTTGGAATTAAAAAAACCGATGGTTCTTTAATTTTAAAATATCTGCCTGTTGCTCTGGATAGTACTGGCAGCGTTACTATTAGAGGATTCAGTTCAACACAGGTTAGCGAATTGGTTCTTATAGCTATTAATCAGGGAGATGAGGATAAAAAATTCTCATTTACCGTATCTCTTTCTTCACACGATGGACCTTTTTCACCAAAAGAACTTATATCCTATGGACAAATAAGCAAAATAGATTTAGAATGGAATGGCAATAAAAATATTTCATTAAATACAAATAAAGATATTGAGTATGAAAGTACTTTTGTTGATGATAGTACATATGTTATAAGATATTTCATAGGTTATAATGTGTATAGAAGTAGTGATAATCAAAATTATACAAAAATAAATTCAGGTTCTGTTAAAGAGGAAAAATATACAGATGAGTCAGTTACTCCTAAAATTAAATATTATTACAAAGTTTCTGCTCTATTATATAAATTTGAAATAGTAAATAATAAGATTTTCAATAAAGAACTTTTTGAGAGCAACATGTCACTGGAAACTTCTGCTAAGGCTTTCCCGCCTTTGTCTATTAAAGCACGCAGTAAATGTTTTATTTCAGATAATATTTTTAAAAGAAATAAAATACTCAAGGGATATAACAAAGAAATATTAGATATAAAAGATAAATATTTATTACACGTTCCGATCAGTAAAAAAATTGTCGATTTATATTATAATCATAGCCCCGGATTGCTATATTATTTTGCACAATAATTATTTCTTTTCTCGGATTTCTTTTTGTATATTTATAATAAATTCTTCCAGTTTCATTTTACCAATATCTCCAACATTTTTTTTGCGTATTGAAACAACATTTTCCTCTATTTCTTTGTCGCCTATTATTAGCATATACGGAATTTTCCCCATTTCTGCTCCTCTAATTTTTGCACTAATACTTTCCTGTCTGATATCTATTGCAGTTCGAATGCTGGATTGAAGCAGTTTTTCTTTAATTTTTTCCGCAAAAGGAGCATGATTAATATTAATACTTATAACTATTACCTGTGTTGGGCTGAGCCAGACAGGGAATAATCCTGCATAGTGCTCAATTAATATTCCCATAAATCTTTCCAGAGAACCGAATATAACTCTATGCAGCATTACAGGTCGGTATTTGTTTCCATCCGACCCCATATAAGTTAAGTCAAATCGCTCTGGCAGAGCAAAATCAGCTTGAATTGTTGCACATTGCCAGCTTCGTGAGAGACAATCCAAAAGTTTAATATCAATTTTAGGACCGTAAAAAGCACCGTCACCTTCATTTATTTCATATTTCATATTTCTCTTATCCAGAACTTCTTTTAAAACATTTGTTGCACGTTCCCAATCTTCATCTTTACCAATTGATTTCATAGGGCGAGTGCTTATTTCAATTTTATAATTAGTAAATCCGAAAATTTTGAATGTATCAAGAACAAAATCAATAATACGTGAAATCTCGTCATGAAGCTGTTCTGGCAGACAGAAAATATGCGCATCATCCTGTGTAAAAGCTCTAACACGCAATAAACCGTGTAATACACCTGATTTTTCATGTCTGTGTACTGTTCCTAATTCAAAAAATCTTAATGGTAGTTCCTTATAAGATCGGGTTTTAGATTTATATATAAACATATGTGCAGGACAGTTCATAGGTTTTATGCCATATTCCTGATTATCAATCTGACTGAAATACATATTTTCTTTATAGTATTCATAGTGTCCTGAAATTTTCCATACCTCTGAACTTAAAATCTGCGGTCCTATAACTATTTCATAACCTCGTCTCAAATGCTCTTCTTTTTCATAATCTTCCAATAATTTTCGAAGTAGAGCTCCTTTTGGTAAATAAATTATTAATCCAGGCCCGACATTTTCATGAATCATAAAAAGTTCCAGTTCTTTTCCTAACTTGCGATGATCACGCTTACGAGCTTCTTCAATCATCTTAAGATATTCATCCAATTGTGTTTTGTCTGGGAAAGAAATACCATAAATACGCTGAAGCATTTCATTTTTTTCATCTCCGCGCCAGTAAGCTCCAGCAACACTTAGAAGTTTGAAATACTTAATTTTACCAGTACTGGGGACATGGGGCCCCCGGCATAAGTCAGTAAAATCTCCCTGACTATAAAAAGAAATATTATTATCTGTAAGGTCATTTATGAGTTCTATCTTAAATTTTTCTTTCTTTTGTTCAAAAAAATCCAGAGCTTCATTTAAAGAAGTCTCTTTTCGAGTAAATGTCAGGTCTTTTTTTACTATTTCATGCATTTTATTTTCTATTTTTAAAAGATCTTCAGGAGTAAAAGCTTTTGAAACAGAAAAATCATAATAAAATCCCTGATCAATAGCAGGTCCAATAGCCAGTTTTACTTCAGGGAAAAGCTCCTGTACTGCCTGAGCCATAATGTGAGAAGTAGAATGCCAGAAAATTTCTTTACCATCACGATTATCAAACGTGATTATTTCAAGACTGGAATCCTCTGTAATAGGCTTGTGCAGATCTATCAATACACCATTAACTTTCGCTGCAAGACCAGTATTTCCCAGACTTCTTTTTATGCTTATAGCTATTTCTTTTGAAGTAATACCTTTCTCAAATTCTTTTTTATCTCCTGAAATTAAAGTAACAATTATTTTTTGCATAAAATCTCCATTAAAAAGTAATAACTATTTATAGTCAATTATGGTGGGCGATACTGGAATCGAACCAGTGACCTCTTGCATGTCAAGCAAGCACTCTAACCAACTGAGCTAATCGCCCTTAGGGCTTGTCATTACATTACATTTTATATAATTATATAATAAAGTCAAGAATGAAAATTTAGGTTTACTTCATGTAAAGTAATATGATAAACTTAAAAATTATGATTGAAATAAATAAAAATATAAAAGACAAATTAAATCCTTCTCAACTTACTGCTGTTACAACAATAAACGGGCCTGTTCTTGTTATTGCAGGTGCTGGATCCGGTAAAACTCGAGTTATAGAATATAGAGTTTTAAATATGGTTCAAAATAATATAGACCCGTGTTCTATTCTGTTATTAACTTTTACAAGAAAAGCTGCGCGTGAAATGCTTTTTCGTGCATCACAGCATGATGTAAGATGCAGAAATGTTGATGGTGGGACATTCCATTCTTTTGCATTAAGAACATTGAAAAGATATGCAAAAGTGCTTGGTTTTTCAAGCGCTTTTTCTATTCTTGATGAAGGCGATGCTGAAGAAGCAGTTTACAGATGTTATGCTAAACAAAAATTTTATGATAAAGAAAAAATGTTTCCTAAAAAAAATACTTTACGAAAAATTATCAGCATGGCAATAAATAAAAATCTATCCAT